>JAWXVA010000175.1:0-3813 GCA_044425815.1 Eubacteriales bacterium | reverse complement strand
GAGCATTAATGTGTGTACAGAAGAGGGTGAGGTCGTGCACTTAACAGGAACAATTAGTGAACAAGAAATTCAAGAAATTTCTACCCAGCTGCAAGAGAAAGTTCATGCGAAGCTATCGTGTGGAGGTAATATTTCAGGTGAATTAAATTCTCTTGCTAATTTAGATAAAGCAGATAGTGTAATTCTTGTGGAGGGTGTATTTAAGACGATAGATCGAGCTCTAGAGAGAGAAATATATCATATTAACAAGTTAAACAAAAATATTAAAGGTGTTGTTCTTCTATGAGATATTTAATTTTAGTACTATTAATGATATTAGCGTATTCACCAGTGAAAAATAATAAAATGGTCTTCAAATGGACGATGGCATTGTATGCACTATTCTTAAGTATTAGATGTGGCTTAGGATTGGATTACTTCTCGTACGGATATTTATATTATACTCAACCGACGTTAGGAGAATTAATAGCTGGTGTGGAGACCTATCATACACAAAGTTTGGATCCAGGGTATACGTATCTAGTAGGAATACTAAGAGTATTGAATACATCCTACGAGGTATTCGTAGCAGGACTTAGTATTATCAGTATTATTTTGTTGTATCGATTTATTGTAAAATACAGTAAGAACTATATGCTTTCGTTATTTGTTCTTTATGCATGCTATGGTATCGTAATATTAGAATCTACGGTTCGTCAAAGTATCGCAATGATGCTACTCGTGACATTAGCATTGCCATTCATAGAGAAAAAAGCATATATAAAAGCTGGAATTATTATGGTAATCGCTTATTTCATGCATGCCACAAGCTTCTTGTTCTCAGCAGTGCTGATTGTATTTTACGTGGATTGGAGTTATCGCATTGTAGTCAAATACTGGGCAAAGCTTATGGTGATAGCAATACCTGTTATATTCCTAATTAATGTAATAGGATTGAGCAATATTATCCTACGATTACCACTGCCTACTATGTTAATGGAGAAAGCGATCCTATATGTTGCAGATGGTGGAGGTTACTCAGTTGTAGCTGCGACCTATAGAATTATCATGTTCTGTGTAATTATGGTGGCGCTCTACGCATGTGATATAGAAGAACGTGTGCGTAGAATGCTTTATATTCTAGCAAGTGGTTATGTGATTTATTTCTTCTTTGCGCAAATGTCATTATTATCAAGATTGACGATGTACTTTGAAATCTTAGAAATTGTAGTAGTGCCAGCATTACTCTACGGAGCGTGGAGATATCGATTCTTAACATCATCAACGAAGAATACATTAGTAGCATTCTGTACCGTAGGATATATGGTGATTCTAGCACTATTATTCAATAATGATATGACGTATATCGCACAAACCAGTGGATTTGACACCAATTATGTACCATATATTAGCCTGTTCCAAAAAGCAGATTTGGATGATTATTTTGATAGAGAAGAAGATCCAATATATAGTGCTTATGCATTGTTATTTGACATACCAGTAAAGATTGAGTAAAAGAGCGTTGAAAATGTTATCGATGAAGTGTTAGTAAAGATGAAGTGCTAGTAAAGATTAAGAGGGGAAAGCTATGGGGAAGAAACGTGTAATGGTATTACTATCAACCTATAATGGTGAGAAATATATAGAGGCTCAGATAGATAGTATTATGCGACAGAAAAATGTAGACCACATCGAACTCCTTATAAGAGATGATGGATCAACAGATGGTACGACGACTATCATTAAGAATTTGATTGATAAATATGGAAATATATTGTTGGTTGAAGGATCCAATGTAGGATATGTGGCTAGTTACATGACGTTAATACAAGAGTGTGGTGGATATGATTATTATGCACTTAGCGATCAAGATGATATCTGGTTAGATGATAAAATTGCATGTGCAATTGATGCATTAGAGAAGTATGGCAATGAACCAGTTCTATATGGCTCTACCTCCATGTTAGTACGGGAAGATATGGTACCATTTGGTAAGACGCAAGAACAACTACGCGAGATTACATTCTATAATAGTATGATACAGAACTTCTTTCCTGGACATACTCAGGTCTTTAATAATGAATTATTAAAATTGTTAAAGAGACCATTTGACTGTAGTAAGATATATGTACATGATTCGTGGATTACAAATATCGCAGTAATTAAAGGGCGTGTTGTCTTTGACAATGTACCACATACGTATTATCGCCAACATACCGATAATGAATTAGGATTCTCAAAAGGATTTCTCAGTTGGGCGAGAGAACGTACGAAGCGGATACAAAGATCAGATGGTAAGAAATATGCAAGACAGATCGAATATCTATATTGCGAATACAAAGACGAATTAGATAAAGAAAGTAGAACTGAAATAGAGAAATATAGAAAATGTCAGAGAAATATTATGACAAGATTCTATTATATAATAGTTAGTAAATTATACAGACAGAAGAAGATTGAGACATTATTCTTCAAGATACTGTATTTAGTTGGAGGATATAATAATTAAGATGGAAGAATGTACCGCAGTAGATAAATTATGTATAAAATCAGATGAACGACCACTGGTCTCCATATTGATGGCAGTATATAAACCGAATACAGAGTGGTTGATTCAGCAATTACAATCGTTAGATAATCAGTCGTATCCGAATTTAGAACTGATTATATGGGATGACTGCCCAACAAATCCTGTTGATGAAGCACATATAAAAAATACAATGCAAAAGCTTCGTTACACGCTAATCCGTGGGGAGAAGAACCTTGGATCTACGCGGGTATTTGAAGAACTGACAAAATTGGCGAAGGGGAAATATATTGCATATTGTGATCAAGATGATATCTGGTGTGAGGATAAGCTAGAATTAATGGCAGAAGTACTAGAGCAGACGGGCTCACCACTTGTATATGCGGATATGTCTGTAATGAATGGAAATAGTGAGAAAACAGCAGATAGCATTCTTGAAGTCTATACACAGATGAAATTCCGACAGGGAAAAGGATTAGCAAAATTTCTCATCGTCCACAACTTCGTGACAGGATGTGACATGATGATAACAGCAGAGATGGCACGGAAGGCGTTACCATTTCAACCAATGTTTATTCATGATCAGTGGTTAGCAATTTACGCATCACTTCATGGTTCTATCGAATATATTGATAAACCACTTATTCGTTATCGAAAACATGGCAACAACCAGACAGGCGTGCTTCAAGGCGTAAATGGAAAACAGAGTTATTATGAAATTCGCTTGGTAGAGCACAAGATGCGAATGGAATTATTGTCAGAACGCTTAGCGAGTCATTCAGAAGCAAAAGAAGTACTAGAACAACTCAGATGTGTAATGGAAGCAAGAGTACGATATTACAACAGACCAAGTATTCGTGATTGGAAGATAATGTATCGGTATAGAGGATTCTTCACAAAAGCATTTCTCATGGAGAGCGTTATGAAATTAGTACCAGATAGGGTATTCAGGAAAATAGTAAAAACGTATAGGTAGAGGAGTTCTTTTTCTACCTATACGTTTTTTGCGTCATTAGATGTTTCGTTCCTTTGGCGTACTCATCTGTTGGATAAGCCGCTCAATAATCTGGTCTGAAGTGGCATTCGCTGCACGCATAGAGTTGATAGTATTGATGCCCTCATTCTTGCCAATATTGATGCCTCGCTTCTCTGCTTCTTTTACTGCTTCATCCGTTTTTTCAGCTACATATGCCTCTAATGCTCTACACATATTAATTTCTTCTCCTTTTTCTTGGTTCATAAATGTCTTAGCTCCTGTGATGCTCCCTATCATGCGAACGACCTCGGATGGGAGTGTTTTATCTTTG
>JAWXVA010000174.1:0-3826 GCA_044425815.1 Eubacteriales bacterium | reverse complement strand
TTTTCTAACAATTCAACTTTTTCTGACCCTTCTTCTAAATAGAAGCTCAGATAAGCAATTCCATCATCTTCTGGAATCACTGGAGCAATATCCACATACATAGCATCCAAATCTTCTTGCGAAATCGGAATACGGTCTTCTATCTCAACCCCTTCTACTCCTAAGTCCATCATCATACTGCTAATAATATCTTCTGCCTCTACTGTTGTCGTTAATCGAAATCTCATCCATTTCATTTTTATTTCTCACTCTCATTAATCATCATCTTAATTATTTCTTGGTTCGTCTCACGCATTCCGTCTTTCCCTAATATCCCTATATTACGAATCGTGTTTTCTATTCCTTTTTCTATAATTCCATCACCACCATAAAATTGCTGACCATTGATATACATTAAATAGCCAAGTATACCTGCATCTACCGAAGAAGCGATCTTCGCAGCGCAAGATGCTTTCGCACCATCACACACCATTCCCGAGACAATTGCAAGTGCATTCACTATCGTATGCGTCACATCATTGTAGCCTCCACCACACAAATATGCGATTCCAGCTCCTGCTCCTGCTCCTGCGCTTACCGCTCCACAATATGCCGATAATCGACCTATTCCCGTTTTTTGATGAATCGCCACTAGATTCGATAACGTAAGTGCTCGATATAGTTGTTCTTCACTTGATTTTAATTCTTTGGCATATTCAATGACTGGTAGTGATACCGTCATACCTTGATTTCCACTACCCGAATTAATAATTACAGGTAAATCACAACCATTCATACGGGCATCTGAACCAGCCGCCGCCATTGCTTTGGCGCGATTTGATACGCTATCACCTAGGGTTTTCAATAATACAGACCCTATATTCGCACCATATTCTCCTTTAAGTCCTTCTTCTGCAATTGCTGTATTATATTCAATCTGTCGTGTCAAAACTTCTCGCACGTCTTCTATATCTACGGTAGTAGCAAATTCCCATATGTTCTCTACTAATAAAGACGATCTATCTGTTAGACCTTCTTCTCGTTCTCCTTCAACAGCTACTTCATGCAATATAGTTCCATTTTTCTCAATCAGCACGATATTGGTATGATAATTTACGATTCTCACTTTAGCATACGACTCGCCACAATATACGGTTACAATAATATCGAATGTACAGCCTAAATCAATATGCTCTACTTCTATTATATGATTGTCCAAAAATACTTTCATCGCAGCCATTTCTTCTTCAGTAACTTCCGCAATTACTTCTAATTCTTTTTCTGCCCTACCCGCAACAATTCCAGCTACAGTTGCAGCCGGAATCCCTTTGAGATGATTTGTGTTGGGTACAATGACAGACTTCACATTCTTAATAATACTTCCACTCGCTTGCACAAGAACCTTATCCGGCATCTCTCCAAGTATTTCGCGCGCCTTAGCACCTGCATATGCAAGTGCTATCGGCTCTGTGCAACCCATTGCTGGAACTAGTTCTTCATTTAGAATCTGTATGAAATCATTGTATATCTTACTATTTTTATTCATTATTTCTCCTAAATCTATCTATTATATTCTATGTATTTCGCTCTCTAAATTGCTTTTGTATATTCTTGTAACCAAATTTGCTCTTCCTCTGTCAAATGAGGCGCGATTTTCTCATATACCATTGCATGATAATTGTTGAGCCATGTTCTCTCATCTAACGACATATGCGCTGGATTGACCCCATCTAAATCAATAGGTGCTAGCGTAATGGTTTCGAAATACATGAATTGACCATATTTATTCTTTTCGCCTTTTCTCACTATAAATTCATTTTCTACTCGAATTCCAAACCACCCCTCTTCGTAAATACCTGGTTCGTCTGTCATTACCATTCCTTCTTCAAGAATATGATGCTCATTCTTACTTGGCACCACATACCAACGGAAACCTGTTGGTGGTTCATGGACATTTGCTAAATAACCTACTCCATGACCTGTACCACATTTGTAATCCATCTGCAAATCCCAAATAGGACCTCTTGCCAATACATCAAGATTATACCCATAGCAACCGTACAAGAAGTTCGCACGCGATAGACGCATCATCGCTCTAACTACTGCTGTATAGTACTTCTTCATTTCATCATCCACAGATCCAAGTACGAATGTTCTTGTAATATCCGACGAACCTTCATAGTATCCTCCACCTGTATCTGTTAATAAAAATGTTCCAGCCTCTAATTTTACATCCGTCTCTTCACTTGGTGAATAGTGCATCATCGCCGCATGATCTTTGTATGCACAAAGTGGTTCAAAACTATCTCGAATATACCCTTCTTGAGCTTGACGAAATGCTGTTAATTTCTCTATTGAACTTAATTCTGTAATCTCTTCTTTATCAAATCTTGTCTTTACCCAATGCATGAATTTCGTCACTGCCACGCCGTCTTTGATGTGTGCATTGACAATATTCTTTAATTCCACTTCATTTTTCATCGCTTTCATAAGGATCGTTGGATTAGCAACTTCCAAAATCTTAGCTTCTGATGGTATATCTTTATATAATGCATAATTCATCTTCATAGGGTCAATCATAAAGATTTCTTCACTACCCATAGTTCGAATATAACGATAGATATCATTGTAAGGGTGAACGGTCACTTGATTTTTATCTAATTCTGCTTTGATTTGTGCATTTAATTTACTTTCATCTACAAATAGTTGGACTTTATCTAGCTCCACAATCGCATAAGATAACAGTAATGGAAAAAATTCAATATCGTCACCTCTTACATTAAGTAGCCAACACACATCATCAAGGGATGCTATCACATGCACTGTCGCGCTCTCTTTCTTCATTACTTCCCTGACACGCACTAATTTATCTGCAGTACTTTCTCCTGCATATTTTTCTTCTAAGAAAAATGCTGGTTCCGTAGAAAGTGGCTCACGGCCTGTCCATATTTCATCAATATAGTCAACGGAGTATTCAATCTGAATGCCTTTTTTCGTCAGAACTTCTTCGAATTCTTGTCCTTCACCCATGGCAAGTACACGACCATCAAATGCCACTTTGCCACCTTCAGAAACATTGCTTACTAACCATTCAACGATAGTAGGAACTTCTGGTTCAAACATTCTTTGAATGCCGACACCGCTTCCTTCCAATTCTCGCTCTGCTTGAAACCAATATCTCCCATCCGTCCAGAGATACCCTTCCTCTTTTCCTATCACTACTGTACCATACGATCCGCTAAATCCTGTAATAAATTTGCGTGCTTTAAAGTGCTCTCCTACATACTCACTTTGGTGAAAGTCAGCTGTTGGCACCACATATGCATCTACGCCATTTTCCGCCATAATTTCGCGTAATTCCGCTATTTTTTCAGCAACTTTTGTCATCTCGTTTTTCCTCCTAGGAATAAAAAATTATATATATTTTCATCGATCATATATTGACTTGATTATAACATTAATCCCGTTTATCGTCCATGAAATTAACACTACTTAACTCGTTATATTATTAGCAATCTTATGATAAAATTTTAGATTCCATTTAATAAAATGTAGCAAAAATCGATGCCCCTATTGTGGTAAATAATCCTGCGATTATAATTGCCAAACTACTCATAGCTCCTTGCACTTTTCCAAGCTCCATTGCCTTTGCAGTCCCCATTGCATGGGATGCTGTTCCAATGGCAATCCCAATGGCTACAGGGTGTTCTATTCGAAATAATTTGCAGGTTTTTTCAGCTACAATATTCCCAAGAATCCCTGTAATAGTTATTGCGGTAATCACAATTGACACAACTCCACCCAGCTCATTTGTAATTCCTATAGCAATAGCTGTAGTTACTGATTT
>JAWXVA010000173.1:0-3837 GCA_044425815.1 Eubacteriales bacterium | reverse complement strand
CACCAGGTGTAACAAGCCCAAGTCAAGTAGAGCAAGCAATTGAATTAGGATTAGACGTTGTGAAATTCTTCCCAGCTGAAGCAGCAGGTGGATTAAACATGATTAAATCAATGGCTGCACCTTATACAAAGATGAAATTCATGCCAACTGGTGGAATCAGTGCGAAAAACATCAATAGCTATTTAGCATTCAACAAAATCATCGCATGTGGTGGTAGCTGGATGGTAAGTGGAGACTTAGTAAAAGCAGGTGCTTTTGATGAAATCACAAAATTAACACGTGAAGCTGTTATGACGATGTTAGGATTTGAAATCCGTCACGTAGGAATCAACTGTGAAAATGAAGCAGAAGCAGATGCAACAGCTACATTATTTGATAGTATGTTTGGATTTACAAAAAAAGTTGGAAATAGTTCAATTTTTGCTGGAACAGCAGTAGAAGTTATGAAAACACCTTTCCTTGGAGCTCATGGACATATTGCAATTGCAACTAACAGCACATTTAGAGCAGTAGCATACTTAGAGAGCTTAGGATATGAATTTGATTATGACACAGCTAAATATGATGCTAATGGAAAAGTAACAATCATCTACTTCAAAGGTGAAGTTTCAGGGTTTGCCATCCATTTAGTACAAAAATAGAGTAGATATACCGTTACATGAATAGATAGACTAGATAATATTACATAATTTTAATTATATCACACTTGCCATGTGTTATAACTATAGTTAATTTAATAGGGGATGCATTAGCATCCCCTATTAGCATATAAGGATATAAATAATTTATATTGATTAGGAGAGAAAAGCGATGAGTAAAGAATTTGATGTATTATCATTGGGGGAAATTCTACTTAGACTATCACCACCTCGTTATGAGAGAATGGTCAGAGGAGATGTATTTGAGAAGCAAGTAGGTGGAGCAGAACTTAACGTACTTAGTGGGATATCCCTATTAGGGTTACGTACAGGTGTTGTATCGAAGATTCCACATAATGATATTGGACGTTTCTGTAAGAACAGAGTTCGATTTGTTGGTGTGAGTGACGATTACCTTGTATATGATGAAGATGGAGATGGAAGACTAGGGATTTATTATTATGAAAATGGAGCATATCCACGTAAACCAAGGATTGTATATGATAGAAAGCATACTTCAATGCTTAAGATGAATATTAATGATTTTCCAGAAGAGATGTATAAATCAACAAAGTGTTTCCATACAACAGGTATTACATTAGCTCTTAGTCAAGAATGTAGAGAAACAACTATTGAGATGATCAAGAAATTTAAAGCAGAAGGAACATTAATTTCCTTTGATGTTAACTTTAGAAGTAATCTATGGTCAGGGGATGAAGCGAGAAAATACATAGAAGAAATTCTTCCGTATGTCGATATTTTCTTCTGTTCTGAAAGTACCGCTCAATTGACATTTGGCAAAACAGGAACACTTCATGAGATTATGAAAAGTTTTACAGAGGAATATCCTATCTCGTATATAGCATCCACTCAAAGAACAGTTCACAGCCCTAAGGTACATACATTTGGTTCGGTTATCTATGAAGCAAAAACGGATACATATTTTGAAGAAGCACCATATGCAAATATCGATGTAGTAGATCGTATTGGTAGTGGAGATGCATATATTTCAGGTGTTTTATTCGGCTTGATTCATTTTGATGGAGATTGCCAAAAAGCACTTGAGTTCGGAAATGCAACAGGAGCAATTAAGAATACAATTCCTGGAGACATGCAAGCATCGGGATATGAAGAAGTTACAACAATTATAGAAGCACATCAAAATACAAATGATACAAGTGAGATGGTGAGATAATAAATTTCTAAAGAAATGAAAAACTAAGAAGAACCAAGCGGATTTCGCTTGGTTCTTCTTGGTTTAAAAGGATAAAGGTTATGAATTACACAGCAAGTGTATTATTCTCCTAGAATTGCAGCATCTCCACGAGTTTTGATGTTAGAGATTGTTGTTTCTAAGTCTTGTTCTTGTACTAGATATTTTTCAACTTCTTCCATGTATACTGCTTCATAAGCAACACTGTTAGCACCACTAATTTTTTCTGTTACATAGATGTCAGGATTTGCATAGATATCTACTAATAAATCAACTGTGATTCCTTCGTCAGCTAAAGCAGCAGCAGCGTCAACGAATAAGTTAGATTGGTCAACTGTTTGGATTGCAGATGCAGTTGTATCAGCATACTTAGCTGCTAATGAAACTAAGTCATAAGCGATTTCTACTGAAAGCTCAGGATCTGGAGCAGATACTGGAACACCAAGACCATTTACAACACCCCAAGTTTTTGTATCAGTTCCTTCGTCTACAGGCATTGGAGCGATACCAACTGTCCAATCACGTGGATAATTTTCTTGATCCATACACCAGCTTAGATACCAACCACCAGCGATTGACATACCGTATGATCCATTCATAAAGTCAGTTACTTGTGTACTTGAAGAGATAAGGTTAGCATGTGTTTGCATAGAACCATCTACGTGCATCATGTTGTATACACCTTCTAAAGCTGTTGCAAATGCAGGGTCTTCGATATTTGATAATCCTTCATCATTATAGAAGTATTCACCACCACCTAGAGCCATGATAGCTTCACCATATGTATAAGTTCCCCAGTTAATGTAGAAAGCACCATAAGTTTTATCAGCGCCACTACCAGATGTAATGCTCTTAGCTACTTCAGCATATTCATCCCATGTCATAGGTACTTCTGTTGAAGGATACTCTACGCCAGCAGCATCAAAAACGTCTTTGTTGTATGTGATTGCCCAGCTTGTTACGTTGTTAGGAATCATGTAGATTGAGTCATCACGAACTGCAGCTTCTGCATAATCACCAAAATCTGTGGCAAAATCGTATCCAGAATCTGTGATGATATCATCAAGTGGTAATAATAAACCTGATTCTGCATAAGATGTTAAGTTGATTGGGTTAGCAACGATAACTAAGTCGATTTCTACACCACCAGCTACCTCTACAGGCATCTTTGTATCGTAATCTGCATCACGTCCTACAAAGTTAAAGGTGATATTTTGGTATTTTTCCATTGTTTGGATTTCTTCCATCGCAGCTTGCATTTTTGCTTCTTCATCAATACCGTTTAAGTAAATAGTTACGGTACGCTCTTCGTAGATGGTATCTCCACTTTCTTCTGTAGCATCTGAAGTAGCAACTTCTGTTGTAGTATCATCAGTTGTTGCACTTTCACTTGTTGTACTACTAGAACTACATCCAGCCAATAGACTCATAGTCATAGCACCAACTAGTAATACACTTACTAATTTTCTTTTCATTTTAAAATCCTCCTTAAAATATGTAATTTGCTTATCTATGAGATATCATATATCATACATCATATTAGTGCAATATGTAATATTAGACAGTAATGGTGAAATAATATTGTGTAACATGCACAATATGGGATAAAAATAATGAGTTTCTTCTATATTATGTAAAAATAATATGCACTTAATATTACGCCACTAGTTGTTCATGATTTGAGAAAAAAGTCGGAATTATGACATTATGCACAAATAAAACTATTAAAATATGGTAATTATCGCGTATTGAAATAGTCTGATATATGATATATGATAAGTTAAAGATGAAAGTAATAATTGATGTTTACAGACATTGATAAAAGGAAATTAAGTCAGGGAGGTTAAAAGGTGAGTAAAACAAATCAAAAATCAAAAGTAAGCTTTAAAAGGAGGATGAAAGAGAATTTAGTAGGATATTCCTTTATTGGAGTGTCGTTGCTAGGGTTCTTTGCATTCATGGTATTTCCACTGTGTTATTCATTAG
>JAWXVA010000041.1:0-21444 GCA_044425815.1 Eubacteriales bacterium | reverse complement strand
GTTTGTAAGAAACGTAACTATAAGACTTCTCCAAAAGCTAGTTTAAAAGAAATAGGAAAATGTTTTATTTGGTCGTTTTGGGCACTCTTCTTAGTAGTAATTATTCGCGGTGGTATTCTTCTTGGTGTATTCACTCCAACAGAAGCTGCTATTGTAGCTGTAGTGTATGCCCTTATATTAGGATTGGTATATAAATCAATTACTCTAAGAGAAGTTCCAGGCGTAATCAAAGAAACATTAGGCACTTCCGTAGGTGTATTATACATCTTAGCTGCTGCTACAATGTTCTCATGGATTCTAACTTACGAACAGATTCCACAGTCTATAGCTAGCTACTTAATTAGCTTTACTGACAATGCATTAATATTAATGTTGATTATCATGGCAATCTTACTATTTATCGGATTATTCATGGATATTACACCTGCTATTGTAATTATGACTCCGATTTTATTACCAGCTGTACAAGCTGTTGGTGTTGACACTGTGTGGTTTGGAGTAATTATGATTCTTTGTTTATTAGTAGGTCTAATTACACCTCCAGTAGGAATGGTACTATTTGTATTATCTAGTATTTCCGAATGTTCGATTGGTAAAATCGCAAAAGCAATTATTCCATACATCTTCGCAGCTATGGTAATTATTCTATTAATTATTTTATACACATACTTATTAGTACTTTATCCAGGATTACCTAAGTTATATTAAGATACATACAAAGAAAGTGGAACTAAGTAGATTGAATACTCATCTATTTAGCCCACTTTCTTTTTTTCTTCTAGGTTAAGCAATATTCTTATGCAGAAACCTAACCCATCTGTTGCATGAGTTGCTCAATAATCTGATCAGAAGTCGCATTCCCTGCGCGCATAGAATTGATAATATCAATATTTCGTTTCTCTGCTGCTATAGTAGCTTTATTTACAGCTTCCTTCACAGCTTCCTTCACAGCTTCCTTCACAGCTTCCTTCACCTTTTCTTTTGCTATTTCTTTTGCTCTCTCTTCTGCTTTCTCTTCTACATATGCCTCTAACGCTCTACACATATTGACTTCTCCTTCTTCTTTTTGATTCATAAATGTCTTAGCTCCTGTGATACTCCCTATCATACGAACGACCTCGGATGGGAGTGTTTTATCATTGTATTCTTCTCTTACAGCTTCGATTTTTCCATGGAACAAATCTCTCGATATAGAGAATACTTTTTCTACTTCGGGGTTACTAAAATGATATTCTGCGCTTTCTCTTACTTGTAGTAAATTGAGTTTGTGGTCCGTAATTAGCCCTTGAATTTCTGGCGCCATCTCTCTCAACATATCTTGCAAAGATAACGGTCCATCCCAAGGTTCTTCGCTGTAATAAATCACTAAGGTTATAATCGGTGTTAGCCGATCTTCTTTTCTCATTCCTGATAGGAACTCTGCGGAAGATAAACCGCTTGTGCCCTTGTTCTTCTTAGATAATATCGCACATTCTTTTGTATAGCCTAGTACATCGTAAAGTAATGTTCTAAGAGGCATACCATAATGTACTGCTGTTTGATTCTCAATACCTATGATGGCGAATGTTTCTCCCATAGGTGTAGACTTCACTACATCGCGTCGTCTTTCTAGATGTTCTGTCAATTCTTGTAAATCAATAACTTGAGAGACATCGGAATCTACTTCCTGTAGTTCTTCTGGTATTAATACCTTTTTACCTTTGAAGATAACAGCATTCACTACATCTGCAAAATGTTCTGGATCTTGCCAGAAGTTTTTGTGAACTGTATGACAATGCTTTGTTGGGGTTTGTTTTGTTGCTTGGGTGCGTTGGCTCATGTGACCTCCTTTTTTGATGTGCAGGAGATTACACATGTAAATAAACTAAGGTTGATATATGAAACATCCCTTATATCAATAATATAGATCATTGATTTCATATCACAATATTAGTCATGTCGTATATCAGTAATTCCTGCTTAGATTGAAAATGGATTAAGTTTTCCCGAAAGGGATTTTGAATGTTAAGCATGAATGTTCTGAATTGACATCAAGAAATGATCCTAGACTCCACAGACGTGGTAGAAAATAGAACTGTTATGCTTTGTATTAGTATACTATTTCACAAAAAATAATGCAAGCGATTATTTTTGTAAAAATTTGAAAATCTAGCACTTTCACTATGATTTTGTAATGAATCAAGTCTGCATCTATTGATAAAAGTTGTAACTATCCCCAATTGTTGTGATAACAGGTTTTGAGGATAGTTATAACCGTTATAGGCTTCTACTCCTCTACTACAACCTCACTAGTTATCAGTCGTAGCGGAAGAATATACTCATCATTTACATCTTCTCCTAGTATAATTCCTATGATAGTCTGCATTGCTAATTCGCCTTTCTTTTCTATATCTTCCCGCACAGATACAGCGATTTTCCCTTCTTCCACTGCTAGTTCCCCTTCATCTGTCCCACCAATACTTCCTATAATAATATCAAGATTTTCATCTTCTATCGCTTGATAAACACCTAGTGCCATTTCATCATTCTCACAAATAACAGCATCTATCTGATCAAATTGAGTCAACCATTTACTCATAATTGCATTGGCTTCTATTTCAAGTCCATTTGCACTTTTTGATGAAATCACGTTTAAATCTGGATACTTTAGCAATGCCTCATCTATGCCTGCACGTTTCTCTTCTTGTGTGGTCAGTCCAATAATATCTTCTAGAATCACGACATTTCCTTTGCCATCTAGTTCCTCTGCAATTGCATCCACTAGCATATTTCCTGCTAACTTCAAGTCATGGGCAATATATCCGCTAGCCCCCAAATAGTCAGTGGCTGAATCAACCAATACTACCGGCATCCCCACATCAAGTGCCATATCAATGCATGCTTGTGCTACCTCTTCATTATACGGGCTTAAAATAATGCCATTTACACCTTGCTCAATTAATTGTTGCATATGACTAATTTGATTGCTAGAATTACTATCCCCTTCAAAGATCTTCGAATCTAATCCTAGTGTATTCGATACATTAATAATACTCTCTATGAAAGACTTTTCAGAATCGTTTACCATACCATATAGGGATACACCTATTTCAACTGAGCTATTACGAACTGTCACAATCGGAGTTTTTTGTACACTATCTGTACTCTCTTTGCACATAAAACAGATGATAACTAGCATAACAAAAATCGCTATAACAATGAATACTATTTTTCGCCTCATGATAAATGCACTCTCTCCCCTTTTTTATATAGTTGTTTAAATTGTGTCGGGCTGATACCTTCTGCCTTTTTGAAGCTTACCGCAAAATATTTCGGGCTGTTATATCCGCAGTATGTACTGATTTCATTGATATTCATATCTGAATTCTGAAGAAGGTTTTTCGCCAATTGCATCCGCTCTTTCGTAATATATTCATTGATACTAATTTGATATTTTTTCTTAAAAATCATCCCCAAATACCCTGGGCTCTTTTTGAATTCTAAAGCTATATGATTGATATCCAGTTCGCGCCTTAAATTGGACTGTATGTAGTATATTACACTCTCAAGGATATCTAATTGGTTTGCACTAGAAATACTATCTGCAGTTATTATGTCTATATTGCTTTCCAATTCATGCTTTAACTCATATAGATTCCAGTAATGATGGAAATTGCGCGACTTGCTAAGTGCCACATCTTGACTATGCATCTTGTTTAACAGCAAGGTATAAAACCATCTTAAAACTGCAATTTTCTTTTCTTCATCATGAATAATCAATATTTTGCTTAATGTTTTAGTGAGTTCTTCTTTTGAAAATGTAAATGGGTAATACTCTAATAGCTCTACTATATTCTTCTTGTAATAGTACATTCCACTTTCTTGTGCGAAAATCTTATTATCTGCTGCCAATAAGCTTTGTTCAAATGATGACGTTACTCCTGTCCATTCATTTACCGTTTCACCGATTCCAATACAGTAGTTATACGCTATTACTTCATCATCCCACCGCTTTTTTTTCTTTAGTTGTTCAAGAACTGCATCTATCTGATCGTTAAAATCACTTTCGAGCAGTACTCCCACACATCCTTTACTGTATGTAAATACGAAACTTTCCACTGTACTATAGTCTTTTAATATTTCTTTAAATATTTTTTCTATCCGATAAATAATCTCTGCCACTTGATTGATATCAACCTTTTTTTGTTCCTGCTTTTCTATTTGATAATAAATGCACAGCATCTTCTTGAATAAATGACTGCCAAGAATATGTTCACTCTTTAACTCTTTAATAACAGATTCCGAAATATTTTTATTAATTAATTGCACCAATAAAGACTGCTTATATTTCTCTGCTGTCGCTGGTGATGATTCTGCTTCTACCACTTCTAATTCACTGTGTTTCCTGTGTGCCGATAGTACCACTTCTATCTTATTCACTAGTATGTCGGTTTGGAAAGGTTTTGTAATATAATCGATTACGCCTAGTCTTAGTGCTTGCTGGGCATAACTAAATTCTTGGTATCCCGATACAATAATCACTGGAATATCTAATTCTAATCTTGTGATTTCTTCAATAAATTGTATTCCTGTAATAAATGGCATATTGATATCTACAATAGCCAAATCAAATCTATTCGCCTTCACTAATTTTAGTGCTTGCATACCATTTTCAGCTTGCACACATTCTATTTGATTAGGAAAATGTTTTACCAACATAGATTCTAAACCTATTCTCGTCATCTTTTCATCATCTGCAATCAAAATATGCCACATCAATTTGCCTCCTCTTCTTCATCTGCACATCCTATTATCAATTCAATTTCCACACCTCCATCTGAGATGTTTCGAAGCTGTATTGTACTATCTTGTCCATTAAACATATGTAGTCTTTGTAATACATTACTCAAACCCACACCGCCACTGTCTTGTGTATCATTATTTGTCAAACTCATTTCATTTAACCGAATATTTAAAGCTTCTAGTTCATCCATTTCAATCTGTTTTCCATTATTACTGATACTTATCTTCAAATAGCGTTCTATTACCTCTGCTTTAATGCACAAATACCACGGCGGTTCCACTTCTTTAAACCCATGTGAAAAACTATTTTCAACAATAGGTTGAAGTGTCATTTTAGGAACGCAGAAATTTTTTGCTTCTTCTGAAATTTCTAAATCAAAAAAGAAATCATCCACAAGTCGACAGGACATAACTGTAATATAATTTTCAATATGATTCCATTCTTCTAACATAGGTACTACTGGAGTTTGCCAGTGAATTGTATATTTGTATAAATCCCCTAGTGAAGTTACGATGCTTCCAAGCTCTTCTTGCTCTTCTAATTCTAGCTTCATACGAATGCTATTTAATGTATTATATAGGAAATGCGGACTAATCTGAGATTGTAATGCTCTTAGTTCTGCATTTTTCACCGCATTTTCTTTTTGTATAGTCTGTTGAATCGCCTCTTCTAATTCTAACGTCATCGTATTGAAGTGTTTTTTTATACTACTAACTTCGTCTTCAATATCATCTTCTTCTAGCATACTTAACCGCCCATCGCCCATAGTTACTAAGGCTTTATCTAACACCACCAGTCGATTTAACACACGTCCTACTACCACCTTTATAATGAGAATAATAAACCCCATTCCTAAAATACCAATAAGACCATATAAGGTCAAAGAAAGTATTGAAGCGTCTAACAGACTCCCCATGGGCATCAAGATCACTTGCTTTAGACCAGTACGAGAGCAAGTATTACTAATTGCTCGATATTTCGCCCCATTGATTTCTACTGTTTGTGGTTGCTCGCTCAATGATGAGGCTACATTAACAACTGCATTATAAACACTATTCACTGTCGGGTATACCATATGTCCGCTACTATCTAATAACACTGCATAAGGAAGTTGCGTTTCTCCTTCTTCGAACTCTGTATTCATCTCTGTAGTCTCAAGCAGTACATCCACATATACTTTTAACTCAATAATTCCTATGGTTTCATACTCAGGTACACTTCTCACATAATAGTATATGGGGACTGACATCTTAATTTCATCACTCAGATTATACTGTTCCATTTCTTTTACTTCTTCTTCATTATAAATGAGCTGAGGTATACCATACCGTATATTATTCTCTGGTAAGAGACCTGTATAACCTGAGAATTCATCCAACGACCGGATGGTAAAGTCTGCATTTTGTATATCTGTAATACTTTCATTCTCACTATAGATTGTTAGTTGGTGAAAAATATCTGGCATCATCTGCTGTATATTCCCCCAAGAACGTACCAGCTCAAGTGTGAACACTTCCTTTTCATAATCTGACACCTGATTAGAAGCATCCAAGAAATAGATGAATTCTTGTTGATAATTCAAAGAATTGATTGTTGATTCCATCTTATCAAGTGTTTCATCCATAGCTGTAATCAAGCTTGATAAATCCGCCTTGATCTCTGTGTCCGCAGCATTTATAATCGCTTGTCTATTGAAATCAAATAGCAAAACGAAAAGAAGAATAAACGGTATAATAATACTACATATAATCAATACTGTGATTTTTTTAATTAATCCCATTTTATTTAGATTCACGCTCCACAGACACCTCCCAACGACTTCTACTTCTTTATTATTTTACCACAATAAAGAAGTAGATTAAACAAAAAAGAAGATGCACGGAATAGATAAGTTCATCATCTATTCCGAAACATCCTCTTATAAATCATTTACATCAAATTACATGTAATTAAAATGTAATTAAAGTCTTAACTGTTGCATTAGGATTAGCTAATGTATATTCAAATGCTTCTTGAATATTTTCAACTGGATAAGCTTTTGAAACCATTTTAGCTGCTTCGATTTTATTGTTGTTTAACCATTCCATAACTGTTGGGAATTTATAGCAGTTCATACGTGATCCGATGATGCTTAATTCTTTTTTCGTTACTACTACTGGTGGAATCTCAGCTGGTTTAGCGTCAAATCCGATACAAGCGATTCTAGCACGTGGTGCTGCATAGTTGATTGATGCTTGGAATAATGGTGTAACACCAACTGCATCGATTACTACATCTAATCCACCTGGAGCAAATGCTGCGATTGCATCTTCGATAGAAGCATCTTTGCTGTTAACAACAATTTCTGCACCGAATTCTTTTGCTTTTGCTAATTTCTCATCAGCAATATCAGCTACCATTACTCTAGCGCCCATACCTACTGCTGCTTGAACGATACAAAGACCAATCGTACCAGATCCAATTACGATAATGTTATCGTTAGCTGTAGCCATTGTTCTTCCTAAGATGTTAGCTGCTACCGAAAATGGTTCTGCAAGAGCTGCTTCTTCGTAAGAGATTTTTTCATCTACTACATATAAATGTTTTTCACCTGTAACGATATAATCTTGGAATCCACCATCCATGTGTACACCGTAGCATTTTACGCTATCACATACGTTTTGGTATCCTTTTTGACATGTTGGGCATGTTCCACAAGCATAAACTGGATCTAATACTACTTTATCTCCAACTTTAACTGTTGTAACATCTGCTCCTACTGCTGTAACTTCACCTGATAATTCATGTCCCATAACACGTGGAAGTTGAACGTCAGCTCTACCAGCTTTGAAAATATGTAAGTCTGTTCCACAGATACCTACTGCTTTGATTTTTACTTGTACGTCAGTGCTTTCTACGATTTCTGGAATTGCTGCTTCTACTACTTCGATTTTACCTACTTCTGTTAAAAGTGCTTTTCTCATTTTCATTACCTCTTCTAATTTGAATTATTTAGGTTGTCTTCCTAAGTATGCTAAGATACCACCATCTACGTATAATACGTGTCCGTTTACGAAGTCTGAAGCATCAGAAGCAAGGAATACTGCTGGACCTGCTAAATCTTCTGGATCAGCCCAACGATCAGCTGGTGTTTTTGACATGATAAAGCTATCAAATGGGTGTTTGCTTCCATCAGCTTGTGGCTCACGAAGTGGTGCTGTTTGTGGTGTAGCAACATATCCAGGTCCAATACCATTACATTGGATGTTGTATTGACCATATTCTGAACAAATATTTCTTGTTAACATTTTAAGACCACCTTTAGCTGCTGCATATGCAGAAACTGTTTCACGTCCTAATTCTGACATCATAGAACAGATGTTGATGATTTTTCCGTGACCTTTTTCGATCATTGCTGGAATAACTGCTTTAGATACGATAAATGGTGCATTTAAGTCTACGTCGATTACTTGACGGAACTCAGCTGCTGACATTTCTGTCATTGGGATACGTTTGATGATACCAGCGTTGTTTACTAAAATATCGATCACGCCAACTTCTGCTGCAATTGTAGCTACCATTGCATTAACAGCATCTTCATCTGTTACGTCACAAACATAACCGTGAGCTTTGATTCCATCTGCTTCATAAGCTGCAAGACCTTTGTCTACTAATTCTTGTTTGATATCGTTGAATACGATAGTTGCACCATGTTCTGCCATTCCTTTAGCGATTGCATATCCGATTCCGTAAGATGCTCCTGTTACTAATGCTACTTTTCCTTCTAATGAGAAATTTGCCATTTTTTTGTCCTCCTAAGACTTTTTTGTTTTCTTTTTTTATTTTTGTGAATAATGTTACTTTATCTCGTATCGTTACGCACGATATGGATTCAATTTTTCCCAGTCAAAGTTAACGCCCATTCCTGGCTCTTTGCTGGCTGCTACATAACCATCAACTGGTTTCATAGGATCTACAGTGTATTTATAGATTGGGAAGCTGTGGAATTCCACATATCCTCTATTTGTTACTGCTCCAAGTACATTGGCATGTAATTCTTGCATACCGTGTGAATGAACATCCACTGAATAGCTCTTAGCAAGTTCTGCTACTTTCATGAAGCCTGTGATACCACAAACATTCGAGCAATCACCGATTGGTGCACTAATTCTTCCTAATTTCATAGCTAATTCATGTTCATAGATTGAGTGTAAGTTCTCACCCATTACAATTGGAATCGTAGTTGTTTGACCAATTCTAGCGTATGACTCATACCAGTCTGGGTTACATGGTTCTTCTAACCAACCAATGTTGTACTCTTCCATCTTCTTACACATACGAATTGCTTGTTCTTCTGACCAAACCATATTCGCATCTACCATAAATAATGCATCATCACCGATTAATTTTCTAACTGCTTTAATTCTAGCGATGTCTTCATCTTCATTTTCTTTACCAAGTTTAATCTTAACTGCATTGTGTCCAAACTCTAATTGTTTTTCAATACTTTCTAATAATTCTTTTTCTGTGAACATCAAATCGATTCCACCGTGATATGTTCTTACCTTGTCTACACCTGTTCCGTACACATCTTTAAGTGCAAGACCTTTTGTTTTAAGATCAATATCCCAGAATGCGATATCACATGCTGAAATTGCAAAAGAAGCAATTCCACCTCTTGCTACATAATGTACACATTGATTCATCCAATCGTTCAATGCATAAGGATCTGTAAACTCACGTCCTACTAATTGAGGTGTCATGTCGATTTCAATCATGTTAACGATTGCGACTCCACCTTTACCGCCTGTGTAAGTGTAACCAACTCCACTTCTTCCATCTTCTAATGTAATAGTGGCAGTGATTAACTCAAAGAAATCATGCTTTCCATGAAGTGCATCTACTAGGTTGCCTTCTAATGGAACTTTGAAATAGTCTACTTTGATATTTTTTATCTTAGACATCTTTTCCTCCTTCTGTGTCTCACATTGTTTTCCTTATTGTATACCATTTCTTTTAAAATTGCAATACATTCGTATACAATTATTAAACTTTTTCACTTGCTTTTTTTTCATTTTTGAATTAGAATATACCTATTATATATAGGAGGTGCATTTATGGCACGAACAAGAAGCAATGCCTCAGAGCTCGCATTAAAAAAAATATTAAAGAAGATTAATAGCTACGATCTTTCATCCGGAGATGTTGTTTCCGACTTAGAATTGTCGCGTGAATTTACTATGAGTAGAACTCCTATCCGTGAAGCTATTTCAAGGCTTATTGATGCTGGTGTATTAGAACGCACCTCTACTAAAGTTGTTGTCAAGACCATTACACTTGATGATATTAACGAGATTTTAGTTGTGAAAGAAGCTATTGAACTAATGAGTGTAAGACTCATTATAGAAGAAGGTGGTTTAAGTAAATCCGAAGAGAAGTCTTTACTTGATTTGCACGAAACTTTAAAAGATGATGTATCACAAGGGAAATTTGAAGATAATTTCAATACTGATGCTGCTTTTCATTCATTGATTGTATCTTATTCTAAGAATTCTAGATTATTAACTATCAACAAGCAGATTGATATACAAGTGCAGCGCCTCAGATGGATTACAATTCTTACACCATCACAATTTTCAATTACATTAGACGAACACGCTGCTATTATAGATGCGATTCGTAGTAAAGATTTACCAATGGCTGAAACTGCTATTTCCAAACATAGTAATAGTGCGAAAAAAAACTATGCTAATATCATCAGCAACTCACATTGGAGCAAATTAATGAAAGAATTATCCACGATGCAATCAATCGACGAATAAACTTATCACTCCGATAGATCGGTTTACCCCCTAATCTACTCCCAATAAAAGGGCCATTGCTACATCGCAATGACCCTTTTATTTAATCTTCCTTTATTTCTTTTCTATATCCCAATGATTCCGATAAATCCGCTGCCTGTTTCTTGATTTGTTCTACATTCTTTGCCAATTGTTCATCATTCATCGTAAATACAAATCCAGTCGTTCCAATCGCCCCTTCAACTTTTCCACCTGCTGAAAATATCGGACTCGCTATACATATCAATCCAGGAATAGACTCTTCTCTGTCGTACCCTACCCCTTCTTGTCGTACCCTCTCCAATTCTTTTCCAAATTGTACTTTACTGGTAATTGTATGCTCCGTTATCTTCTTAAGCTGTGTTTTATCCAAATATTCCTTAATTTCATCTTCTGACATATAAGCAAGCATTGCCTTTCCCATTGCATTATTATATGTATCATATGCAAACCCAACTGTAGAGACAAATTTCACTGGCTGCTTACTTACCAATTGATCTACTACAACCGTTTGGTACTCTTCATTCATAATAGTTAATACCACTGTTTCATTCGTCGTCCTAAACAATCTCTTCATGTATGTTCTTGCACCAGTAACAATTGACACCCTCTCTTTTAATGCCGTTCCCAAATAATAAATCTTGGGAGTAAGCTCATAACTTGAATCTGATGGATCTTTAAGCACGTAGTATCTGCGTTCTAATTCTATAAATATACGAAATACAGAATTTACCGACACTCCCAAAATCCCTGCCATCTCTGTTGCCGTAAAACTTTTATTGTTTTGCACCATAATTTCTAGAATTTCTAACGCTCTTTCCACCGCTGGTGCTGAATATTTACTCTTCTCCATTTGCCTTCCTCTTTCTTCTTTCATGTACATGATTGTACCACAACTACTTAATTATAAAAAGATAATTTACATATAGTTTCGCCTCTATTTTTCTTGTCCCCTCTTAAAACTCGCAATTGTATACCATTTATTTTCAATTAATCATATTTTTGTGTACATTTTTTTAACATTCTTCAATTTATTTCCTCTGTTTTCATTGCATATTGCTGCTGTTTATGCGATAATGTATCCAAATGAATACATATATGTATACGTAATGATTATGGATAGGAGGGTTCTCTATGTTAGGAGGTTATGCAGGCAAGATTTTACGTGTTGACTTAACAACAGGAACAATGGAAGATACGTTTTTCGATGATGATATCTTCAGAAAATACTTAGGTGGTAGTGGATTAGGTGCTAGAATTTTATATGATGAAACAGATAATACTACAGACCCATTAGGACCAGATAATGTTTTAATTTTTTTGACCGGACCAATAGAAGGAACAAAGGTACCAAATGCTGGACGTTACCAAGTTATCACGCGTTCTCCACTTACAGGTTCGTATGGTGAAGCTAACTCAGGTGGTAAATGGGGTGTAAGACTTAAAAAAGCTGGATATGACGGTGTGATTTTCAAAGGAATTTCTCCAAATCCAGTATATTTGAATATTAACGATGGAACTCCAGAATTACTAGATGCATCAGATTTATGGGGCAAAGATGCCTTTGAAACAGATGACATCTTAAAAGAGCGTTACGGCAAGCGTGTTACTACTTGTTGCATTGGCCAATCTGGCGAAACCCTTTCTCGTCTTTCTTGTATTATGAATGATGGTAGAGAAGGTCGAACTGCTGGTCGTTGTGGCGTAGGTGCAGTTATGGGTTCTAAAAAATTGAAAGCAATTTCTGTAGACGGAAACTGCAACACTCCTGTCTATGATGAAGAAGCATTAAACGCTTCTGTAAAAAAATGGGCGCCACTTGTTATGAAAAGAATGGAAGGTCTTCGCGAAGGTGGTACTTCTGGTGCGATTCCTTTCATCGAGGAAATCGGCGATTTACCAATTAATAACTGGAGAGACGGAAGTTTCAACACTGAGAATTTATCCATGGCTAATATCAACGCAACGATTCTTTCAGGACGATATAGTTGTGCTAACTGCTCTATCCGATGCGGTCGCGTTGTTACTATTAAAGAAGGTCCATATAAATGTGAGAAAGAAGCCGGACCAGAGTATGAAACATTCGGATTATTCGGTCCAAACTGTATGATTGATGACCTAGGTGCTATTTCACATGCTAATATTCTATGTAATCGTTATGGTTTAGATACCATCGGTGCTGCCAACGCTGTTTCTTATGCAATGGAAGCTTACGAGCGTGGAATTCTCACAGAAGAGATGATGGGAACAAAAGCTCGCTTTGGTAATTGCGAAGATATGATTGCTGTTCTCCATAAGATTGGTAAACGTGAAGACTTTGGTAACATCCTTGCTGATGGAACCAAATTTGCTGGTGAATACTTAGGAGGTATTGCTTCTGAATTCGCAATTCACGTAAGAGGTATGGAATTCCCAGCTCATGACCCTAGATTCGCTGATAGTATTGGACTTCAATACGCAGTTAGCCCTCGAGGTGCATGTCACTTAGCTGCCAACTGTCACGGAGAAGAATACGGTGGTGCATATGGTGGATATGGATTCGGTGATGGTAAAGTTGTCGAGCTCAAAAACCATTCTACTGAACACAAACCAGAGATGAACGTTGAACTTGAACACATCATGTGCCTATGCGACTCTATGACATGTTGCAAATTCCTACTTGGTGCTACTGGCGATGAATCCTGTCAATTATTTATTGACTGGTTGAACTGGATTACAGGTTGGGATCTTGATAAAGAAGAATTAATCGCTATCGGCGAACGCATCTTCAACTTGAAGAGAATGTACCTTGTTCGTGATGGCCAATCAAGAAAAGATGACAAATTACCAGGACGTATGAAGAAACGTCGTATGACTGGTGGTTCTGCCAATAACATTCCTGATGTCGACGGTATGTTAGACCACTACTACGAATTACGGGGATGGGATGAATTTGGTATTCCAACAAAAGAAACATTAGATCGTTTAGGATTATCTGGAACTCTATAAAGTATTAAAGAGCAAACCGTATGGGTTTGCTCTTTTTCTATGATGATGGGTTTTAACCACCTATCTGAGACATTGATTTCTGTTCGCTACACGCCGTATTGTGTTCTAGGAATTCATGACCTTTTGGCTTTCTCTCTATCGCCAATAAAATTCGTGCTTCTATTTCTTCATCTGTAGCACGATTACGTAATAATGCAAATAAATCTTCACCTACATCATATTGTAGACAGGTTTTCAAATATCCTTCCGCTGTCAATCGCACGCGATTACATTTATCACAGAACTTATGACTCATGGCACTGATAAATCCTATCTTTCCTTCAAAACTTGGTATTTCAACATATGTGCTCGGTCCATTACCAAGGTTTCCTGAATACTCTCGCAGATTGCCATATGCTTCTGTTAATATCTTACGAATACGCGTCTCTTGGTCAAACGTATCATCTTCTATCAATTCCTTACCAGTACCAATTGGCATTAATTCAATGAACCTCACATGAATCTTCTTGTCTTTCGCTAATTGTGCAATCCCAAGAACTTCACTATCAGATATATAATTCGGCACACAATTTATCTTGATCGGTATACTCGATATTGATAGTAAGCTATCTATACCTTTTAGAATTTTATTCACATCTCCCCCACGTGTAATTTCAGAAAAATGCATAGCATCCAATGTATCTAAACTGATATTTATACCTGTAATCCCAGACGAAACCAATTCTTCCGACAATGTTTCTAATAGAATCCCATTAGTGGTAAGTGTCACTTCTTCTATTCCTTTTATCTTACGAATATCACCAATTAATGCAGGTGCACCTTTACGAACCAACGGTTCTCCACCCGTAATCTTAATTTTCGATATCCCTAATTTCGCAAAAATTTCACATACTCGCACAATCTCGTCATAACGAAGAATCTTATCATGCGGAACAGATGGAACCCCTTCTTCTGGCATGCAATAAATACACCTAAGATTACAGCGATCTGTAATAGAGATTCGAACATAATCTATTACTCTCCCATATTGATCCAACATTATAACTCTCCTCCAACGACTTGCATTTCTCCGACTCTGGAAGTTGTATATCCACCTAAGCTTTCCACTTTTTCTTTAAACTCATCGCTTGTAATAACATCTAAGAACGCTTGCACTTCTGGAGACTCAAAATATTTCTTAGGGATTGCGAAATCATACTCTTCTTCTCCTACTGGTATAAAATCGAGCCCCAAAGCATTAGCAGCAGATTGAACCCCAAGTCCAACATCTGCTCCGTCGCTACCAACTGCTGCCGCTACCGACATATGAGTTGTAAGCTCTTTTTGATAACCATTAATCGTTTCGCTATCTATCCTTTGCTCTTTTAATTTATAATCAAGTAGTAATCGTGTCCCCGCACCACGTTGCCTATTTACAAAACGATACTTTGCCAAATCTTCAAAATTCTGAACATTAAGAGGATTCCCTTTTTTCACGATGAATCCTTGTACACGACCAACGCCTTTTACCAATACAATTGGTTCTTGGAACAAACGCTTCAAGTAAGAGATATTGTAACTTCCATCTTCTTCATCTAGCAAATGAATTGGGGCAACATGCGCTTCGCCACGCTTAAGCGCCATGATTCCACCCATGCTTCCGACATGTGTACTAGAAATAAATCTCCCCACATGCCGTGTAGGCATCATATCTGCCGCCACATCTAGAATCAAATCATGACTTCCAATAATTACAAGTGTTTTCTTGATTTCTACTATATCTTTGTATAATTCCACTTCCACAGATTCACCAGCTTCCACACCTTCACTATTCTGTGGTATTACACAGCAGCCATCCGCTTTTACTAATGACATCGCAGCACCCGCTCCCCTAGCTAATGGAGCCGCCACTAAATTATCACCTACTAAACCTACCTTGACGCGAATATATTCTTTGTATTTCAAACTAGATACTAAGCGTTTTGAAATAATTGCATTTGCTTTCTCAAACGTATGGATATCTTGCTTTGTGTACATATTAAGAAGAGGGGTTACAAAATTTTCAAATCCGACATACGCCGACACTGGATACCCTGGCAAGCCAATTACAGGCTTCCCATTTACTACTGCTAGAATCACAGGTTTACCTGGTTTGATTGCTACGCCGTGCACTAGAACTTCTCCTAACTCACGGAGGACATGTACAGTAAAGTCTTCCGTCCCAGCACTTGAACCCGCATTAATAATCACCATATCATGCTCTTTCGCCGCTTGGGCTATCGTATCTCTAATTAATTCATAATCATCTGGAATCACTGCATATCGCTTTCCTACTCCACCTTGTAGCGTCACTAAATTTTCAAACATTCTAGAATTAGATTCAATGATGTCCCCTTCTTTTAATATCGCTGAAGGTTCTACTATCTCTGTACCTGTCGGGAATATAGCCACCACTGGTTTCTTAACAACCTCTATTTCTAGAATCCCTGCTGACAACAAAGCACTAACATCCATCGGACGAATTTTGTGATTCCCCGGAAGTATCATCTCACCAGCTACAATATCTTCTCCTATTGGGCGGATGTGTTGCCATGTAGGTGCCGCTGCTGTAATCGCATATGCACCATCCGGCATCTCCATAATATCTTCGGCCATAATAACCGCATCATAAGGTGGATGAATTGGATCTCCCGTATCTACTACTTTATAATCTGTATCTTTTTCCAATGTAATCGGGTTCTTTTCTGAAGCTCCAATTGTATGGGCAGCAACAACTGCTATTCCATCCATCGCTGAAGCATTAAACAAAGGCGAACAATATTTTGCATAACATGCTTCTTTTGTCACACGATTCAATACGTCAACAACAGCAATCGTTTCATAAGAACACGTTACAACCTGCGATAAATGTTCTAGATATTTCTTCTTCGCATCTTCTACTGATACCGTCTGTAAATACAAATTCCTTTTCCCCATATCAATTCATTAAACAGGCCAAACATTTACAATTTCCCCTGCTTTTACCCCCTCTGTATTCTTCTCTATCATTACATAACCATAGGCACGACTCAATATGCTAATCAACCCTGATTTCCCCAAAATAGGTCGTGCAATATAACTACTATCATACACTAATTCCACCAAGATACATGTTTGCCTCCCTGGCGCGCCTGCTAGATTTGTCTCCATTATCGCCTGGGTCGGATAACTTCTCTTGCATCCGTAGATATCATCTTGTAACCACTCCATCAGTAAGCGAAATACCATCATCGCTGCAACAGGATGTCCTGGGAGTCCAAGGAACAAACTTTTTGACGCTTCATCCCATCCCATAATGGTTGGTTTCCCAGGTTTTAATGCTAGTCCATGTGTAAATACACCTTGGCTGGATACTTCATCTATCAACTGTTCTGTCATGTCCTTTTTCCCTTTAGAACTACCACCTGATATCACCACTAAGTCTACTAACTCCATTGCTTCTTCTAAAGCACTTCGAATCTGATTCTCCTCATCTTGCACTAATGTCTTATGAACCACTTTCATTCCAAGTTCTTCTGCTAATCCTGCAATTGCATAGGTATTCACATCTTTTACTTTAGCATCCACAAGTGGTTGTTCCATTGATACTAATTCATTACCTGTCGAAATAATTGCTATCGTTAATGGTTTAAATACTTGTACACTTTTTACTCCAGCCGCACATAATGCTCCAATTTCTTGACCGCGAACCTTCGCACCTTTTTTAACTACAACTTCGCCAATTTCTAAATCCTCACCAATTTGCACTACATTTGCTCCGACAGCAACACCTTTGTAGAGAGCCATTTCACCCACAGTAAATTCATCGCTATATTCTACCATAACCATAGCATTTGCACCTTCTGGTAACATTCCTCCAGTCGGAACATAAGAGCACTGTCCATCTTTTATTGTCACAGTCGGTTCTTCTCCAATTTCAACATCTTCCATCATCTTAAGAAATACTGGTATACTTTCACTAGCACCCTGTGTATTACTTGCAACTACTGCATATCCATCTACGGTAGATCTTCGAAATTGAGGAATCATTATCTCGCAATAAACGTCTTCTGCCACAATATGCCCCAAACTTTCTTCCACTGGCACCGCTTCACACTTAATCAGTTGTTGCCCGAATCGTTCTTTTAATTTACTTCTAGCCATCTCCAAATCATCCACTTTTAGTAGCTGCATCTAATCACCTCATACTTCTATATTCACTAATTTTAGATTTTCCGTATCATCTGACATTCCACGAAATTTTTCACAATTTCATTCTTAGAATTGAATATCACCTCATCTTTACTTCCTGATTCAATCACATTTCCTTTTTGCATAAAATGTACTCGATCACATAAATTATTAATCTGTATTAATTGATGACTGATGATAATCCATGTGATTTTTTCTTGCTGTTGCCATTCTTTTATCCAATTTTCAAACATTTGTAAACTCTCGGGATCAAGATTTGATAATGTTTCATCAATAATAACAACTTCTGGATGAAATATCAATGCACGTAAGAAAGATAATTTCTGCTGTTCTCCACTCGATAAACTTCTTGCATATTGATCCTTTCTATGCCATAAATCAATCTTTTCCAGCCACTCTTGTATCAACACCTCATCTATTGGCATCTTTCTTATTTGAAGTGGGTAAATCAGATTTTCGTATACACTTCTCTGTAATAGATATGGTCGCTGAGACATTAGTGTAATCTTGCTCGAATCCACACTTTCAAGATCAATGGCACCTCTATCTAATTCAATGGCTCCTATTAGAATTTTAGCTAATGTAGACTTTCCACAGCCATTCCCTCCTAACAGTCCATGTATTTTCCCTGTTTCTATATGTAATGATGGTATTTGCATCTGCAAATCACCTATCTTTTTTTCTAAATTAGTAATTATCATGTTCCACCTTCTCTTTCTGTGCTAAATCTGCTAGCCATTGTAAGATAAATGCCATAATAAGTAATATTACTCCAAGGAATACTCCTTCTGTAAAAATCCCTTGGCTCTTCAATAAGGAGATTGTTGTTGTCATTGTTCTTGTGTAAAACTTCATGTTTCCCCCTACAATCATAACTGCCCCCACTTCACTTATGGACCTTCCAAATCCTGTAATAATTGCAAAGTAGATATCTTTTTTCATTTCTTTACGAATTAATTTTTTCGTCTGTTTTTTATCTGCTCCTATACATTTTCCAAAGAAACGCACTGCTGGAGCTGTTTTAAGAGCACTTGTATAAGTCATGCCACATATGATGGGCGTAATGATCACCACTTGAGCTATAATCATTCCCGGCACTGTAAATAGTAAAGATAAAAATCCTAATGGGCCATTTCGCATCAATAGCATATAGGTCACTAATCCTACAACCACTGGTGGCACTCCCATAAGGGTACGATTGACACGAATCACAATTTTCTTACCTAGAAATTCATGACGTTCTAGTAGCAAGCCCATCCTAACTCCAATTAAAGAAGAAATTGCCGTAGATGTAAATCCTAATATCATTGTAACTTTAATTGCACTCATTGTACCTTCTTCTGAAAAGTAACTTAACAATTCCATTATTTGCTCCATCGTCATCCCTTCTTTCTATTCTAAAATACATTTAGGGACGCTTAATAAAGCATCCCTAAATCTTGTTATTATATAATATTAGTTATCTGTTCCTGCATTAGGGAAGAATAGTGATTGTCCGTATGCATCAACACCAAATTCAGCAATTACTGCTTGGATTTCTTCTGAACAAATCCATTCAATAAATGCATTTGCACCATCGATATTTGTTTCTGGGTACATATCAGCGCTAACAGCGATTACACCATATTGATTTAATAAAGATGTATCTGCTTCGCAAACGATCTCAATATCATAAGATGCTGCATCTGTTGACATTTTTAACCATGTTCCTCTGTCTGTTAAACAATAAGCTAATAATTCATTTGCCATAGTAAGAGAATCTCCCATACCTGCTCCTGATTCTACATAATTAGGATTAGTTGCCGGGTCAATTCCTGCTGTTTCCCAAAGTGTTACGTCCATTTTATCTGTACCTGAATCATCACCACGGTTAACAAAGTTTAATTCACCTTCAGCGATAGCTGTGTATAACGCTGTAATATCATCTGTTGTATCTACTGGATTAGAAGGTCCAACAACTACAAAGTCATTGTACATTACTGGGAATCTTTCTACTCCATAACCAGCTGCTACGAATTCTTCTTCGCTTGCTTTTGCATGTACAAGAATAACATCTACTGATCCATCTTCACCCATTGAAATAGCTTCGCCTGTTCCAACTGCTGTGTATTTCAAGTCATATCCTGTATCTTCTTTGAAGATTGGTACTAAGTAATCAAGAAGTCCTGTGTCTGCTGTACTAGTTGTTGTAGCCATAAGTAATTCTCCCATGTCTTCAACTGCTGCCTCTGTAGAACCACATCCTACTAACATACTAACTGTTAATCCTGCTACTAATAATAAACTTAATAATTTGTTCTTTTTCATATCTTTCTCCCTTTTCTCTCTCTTAGGCAATCACTTCAAATAAATCGCCTTCGCCGATTCTACCACCTTTTAAAACAATTGTAAAGACGCCTTCACGTGGCATAATGCAATCACCCATAATTTGATAAATCTCACATCCACTGTGGCATTCTTTGCCAATCTGCGTCAATTCTAACTCAACCTCATTGCATCTGAACTTTGTTCCTATTGGAAATGTCTTGAAGTCAAATCCTTCTACTAGGATGTTTTCCCCAAAAGATCCATCTACTACAGGTGCTCCCTTTTGCCTAAATGCCTCTACTTTGTCGTAGCTTAATAGGCTAACTTGACGATGCCAGTTTCCTGCGTGTGCATCTCCTTCAATCCCAAAGTTCTCAATAAGATTTGCTTCGTGTACATTATGTTTTTGTACACCTTTCTTCTCGCTAATACAAACAGCTTTCACTATTCCCATAATTTTCTCCTACAACACTTTCTATTTCGATATCTCGAATTTATCATTCAACTATGTATACATTTACTTTGCAATACTTTGACCACATTCACTTGCTGAACCTAGCATAATTCCCACTCCATGATGTAATGGTTTCACAATCGCTCCTAAGCATTCACGCACTGCCTTCTCACTTCCAGGAAGATTCACTATTAATGAATTTCCTCGGATTCCCGCTGTCGCTCTCGACAACATTCCCATCGGTGTAATCTTCAAGCTCTCTAGTCTCATCGCTTCCGCAATTCCTAATGCTTCCTTCTCAATTACAGCTTTGGTAGCTTCTGGCGTTACATCTCTCTTGGAGAATCCAGTTCCACCCGTTGTTAGTACTAGTGGTATATGTAGTTCATCTGCACATTTTATCAACGTTTGTTCAATCTGATCTTGTTCATCTGGTATAATAGTTCTATATGTAACATTCCAATGGTGCTCTTCTAATATTTCTCCGATTGCCAGACCACTTGTGTCTATTCGCTCACCTTTTGACCCTTTATCACTAATTGTAATAATGGCCGCATCAAATACTTGATTATGCTTCTCCATCTGCATGCCACTCCCCACTTTTACCACCTGTTTTACTTAGTAGTTTGACTCCTTCTATTCTGATGTCTTTCTGTACAGCCTTACACATATCGTAAATAGTTAGTGCTGCTACAGTTACTGCTGTTAGCGCTTCCATTTCTACACCTGTCATACCTTGGCATTTCACAGTGCTTTTGATGACTACTCGACTCTGTGTTTCCTCTAATTCAAATGCGATATCCACTCCTGTCAATAAAATAGTGTGACACATCGGTATGATATCAGGTGTTCGCTTTGCGCCCATAATTCCAGCAATCTGCGCC
>JAWXVA010000172.1:0-3879 GCA_044425815.1 Eubacteriales bacterium | reverse complement strand
GAAAAAATATGAGACAAAACCAGAATTAATTGGATTTACAGTAGAAATCTCATATGACCCAATGAATTCAGAGACACTTACAATCTCACATCCTAATATTAAGGCATTTACAGCGAATCCACTAGTGATTGGAAGCTATTGTAATCAATCATCACCACTTCCAATATCTATGCAGGAAACAGAACCAGAAACTTCGCGTCTTTTAGATGCTTTAGAACAAAAACATAAGGAGACGAAAGAACGAGTAACGGATGGGATTTCATTTGCAGCATATCGAAAGGTAGGTGAATCTCATGTATGAAAAATATTTCGAGATGACGCATACTCCATTTGTAAGAAATGTTCCTGCCGAAAAATTGTATGAATCCCCAGTACTGCACGATACGCTAGGACGTTTATCTTATGTTGCGGAGCGACAATTGTTCGCTGTGGTTACCGCAGATTCAGGATGTGGGAAATCGACATTGATACGTCGTTTTATTGCTGAATTATCTTCTGAAAATTATGTGGTGTTATATCTTTCTGATTCGAAATTAACGCCAAGATGGTTTTATAAGGGATTGTTAGAACAGCTAGGGTTAGAATCTAAGTATTATAGAGGTGAATCAAAGCGTCAATTACAACAGCAAGTAGAAGTGATACGTGGAGTACAAAAGAAGCAGGTGGTATGCATTTTAGATGAAGCGCATCTTTTAGAACGAGAGACACTGGAGGAATTTCGTTTTCTATTGAACTACCAGTATGATTCTGTTAGTCCTATGGCGGTTGTATTAGTAGGTCAATCCGAATTATGGGATTCTAAGCTAAAACTGCAACGATATGCAGCAATTAGACAACGAATTGATATTTATTGCACTTTGCCACACTTAGATCGTGCTGAAACAGAACGATACATACGTGCACATCTAGCTTATGCCGAGTGCACACAGGAGCTCTTTACTTCAGCGGCATATGATATGATACATCATGCTTCCACCGGAATACCACGAATGATAAATCGCATTTGTGAAAAAGCACTTATGTATGCCTGTCAACAGAGAAAACGATTAATTGACGATCATATCATACGTTTTATCGTAGAGCATGAGCTGTTAGGGGGTGTTGTATCATAGAACATATATTTTATTGCAAAGGAAAACGTGGCAATTCTCCACAAAATTGGGAAGGAACATTTAGAATTCTAAAACGAGAAGAGCCTTATGAATTGGAAGTATGTGCAAGAGGAAGTTCATTTCATCTGATAGTTGGTCATCATACCTATGGTAGTAGCTATCTTTGCATCCCAGATTGGTCCATTGGTAGTGAATTATCATCACTAGGAGATGTTTTTTGGAATCAGGAGCAATTAAAAAATTATACAAAGTTAAAATCGGTAGATGCGTGTTCAGTGGCAAGTGCCCTAGCAGCATTCAAGGAATATAGAGAAGCAACAATGTAATACAAAGGGGTAGCTTAGTCTACCTCTTGATTTAGATAACCAATGACAAAAAGTATGGTAGGTTGAGGACAAAGTGATATAGCAACTTAGCGACAACCTACCGTAGCAGTAACACCTGCTTCGAAGTATCAGATAAATCCATCTAGTACAACAGTTACGTTACACATTACATATAATCAGTGTGAAGTGGTTGTCTCATCTTTAGAGGAAGTGGAGTTAGCTGCTACGTTTTTCAGTCAGCTACAAAGATTATGTTAAATGAATTCACATCTAGTGCAACACGGATACTCCTCAAGACGGGATCTACAGATTTCCGAAAACAAATCGATGGTCTATCACTTCTTGTTACTGCGCAATTAAAGCTAGATCCATTTGAAGAGGAATGCGTCTTTATTTTTTGTAACAAAAGAAGAAATTCTTTGAAGATACTAAGATATGATAGAAATGGATTTATATTAGCAACTAAGAAATTATTGGATGGAATGAAATTCCAGTGGCCAAGAACTGCGGAAGAAGTAGAAGAAATTACAGAGCAGCAGCTAAATTGGCTGTTCGATGGATTAGAAATTGAGCAAAGAAAAGCGCATCATCCATTGGAGTTTTCCGCTAGAGAATCTTGCTTTTAAATCAGAAAATCATGTGCTCGAAACGTGCAAAAAACGTTGGATTTCCGCTTGTTTTCGGCATATTTACACTACTCATTTTATGGAAAAATTTTCGAAAACATGGTATACTATTTACAGAATAAAACGTAAAAAGTAGGGATGGAAATGACGCATTTAGATGAGATAGCACAGTTAAAAGCATTGATTGAAAAGCAACAAAAACAGTTAGAAGAAAATCAACATGAACTGAAAAATCAAGCGGAAGAATTGTCTAAAAAAGATGATATTATTAAAAGACAACAACTACAAATCGACGCTATGATTCAAGCCCTACTTCATGCGCAAAAGAAACGGTTCGGTAGATCTTCTGAGTCTTCAAATGGATGGGAAGGTCAGCACAATCTATTTGAAGATTATCAAGATTTAGCAGCAGAATTGCTAAAGGAACAAACAAAAATAACAGTACCAGCTCATACACGTACTCCAAGACAGCCAGGAGTACGTGCTGAAATGTTGGCTTATTTACCAAAAGAAATCGAGGAATATGTAATCGAAGAAGATGATACATGCTCTATCTGCAATGGGAAACTAAAAGTGATTGGGAAAGAGATTGTAAGAACAGAAGTAGATTTTATTCCAGCTAAGTTAATTGTAAAGCAGATTGTACGTCAAGTTGGTAAATGTACTGTTTGTGGAACGAAAGAGAGTGACAATCCCAAAGACCATTTTCAAAAAGCATCTGTTCCATCAAAACTATTATCTCATTCTATTGCAACTGCTTCTCTTGTATCGCAGGTTATGTACCAGAAGTTTTGTATGGGTGTCCCTTTTAATCGTCAAGAAAGAGATTACCATCGCATGGGATTGATATTGCCTCGTGCAAGCATGGCGCATTGGACGATTCGTTGTAGTGATGAATGGCTACTTCCGATTTATGATTTGATGCATAAGAAACTATGCGAATGTGAAATGCTTCACATGGATGAAACTAGAATTCAGGTGAATAAAGAAAAAAATCGAAAACCTAGTACGAATTCTTTTATGTGGGTGATGCAAAGTGGAATGTCTGAAGATATAAAAGCAACATATTTTCACTATTCACCGACTCGCAATACGCAGATTGCAAAAATGTTGTTAGAAGATTTTCATGGATATCTAACGACAGATGCATACAGTGTCTACCAGTGTTTAGAAGGTGTAAAAAACAATTTATGCTGGGCCCATGTTCGGAGATACTATGTAGAAAGCATTCCTTTAGATAGCAAAGGCAAAGAAATCCCAGGTTCCAAAGGAGCTGAAGGTCGAGGATACATTGATTTGCTTTTTGATTTGGAGCGAAAAATCAAAGACCTACCATATGATGAGAAAAAAATCAAGCGTCAAGAATCAGCCCGTGCTATTCTCGATGCGTTTTGGACGTGGGTTGAAGAAACTTCTGCTAAATATACGACAAATGAGAAATTAACTACTGCTTTAAATTATTCGACGAATCAACGTCGATATCTTGAAACCTTCTTGGAAGATGGCAGACTGGAAATTTCTAATAATTTATGTGAATCACATATAAAACCATTTGCAACGGCAAGAAGAGCTTGGCTCTTTGCTGACACACCAAATGGTGCTAGAGCAAATGCAATTATGTATACACTAGTTGAAAGTGCAAGAGCTAACGATCTAAATGTATATGAATATCTAAAATACTTATTATTAGAAATGCCAAATATAGATTTTCATAATCACCACGAGTTACTGGAGGCATATCTGCCTTGGTCAGATGCTTTACCAGAAGAATGTAAGTTGACCCAAGTGAATAAGAAAAGCTCCAAAAGTGGTTTG
>JAWXVA010000040.1:0-21539 GCA_044425815.1 Eubacteriales bacterium | reverse complement strand
CTTATTCACCATTTTCATTGATGTAATATACCATCTATGTTATATTGAATCTATGTTGAATAACAAATTTTAGGAGGCAATATCATGACAATTTCAGAAAGAATTCAAGCTTTAAGAGCAGCGATGAAAGAGGCTAATATCGACGCATACATTATCCCTTCCGCTGATTTTCACCAAAGTGAGTATGTAGGTTCTCATTTCAAATCACGTGCATTTATCACAGGTTTTACAGGCTCTGCAGGCACAGCCGTTATAACTGCTGATGGAGCATACTTGTGGACAGACGGAAGATATTTTCTACAAGCAGAACAACAATTAGAAGGAACTGGTGTCGAGCTATGCCGCATGGGTAATAAAGGAGTTCCAACCACTCCTGAGTTCATTACTTCTTCTTTAGGAGAAGGCGCAACTCTTGGATTTGATGGACGTGTACTTTCTGTCGATGAAGGACTAGAATATGAAACGATTTTGAAAGAAAAGAATGGTTCGATTCGCTATGATTTAGATCTTATCGACCAAGTATGGGCAGATAGACCTGCACTATCAACTGAGCCAGCTTTCCATTTAACAGAAAAATATACAGGTGCATCTACCGAATCTAAACTTGCACGCATCCGTGAAAAGATGATAGAAGAAGGTGTAACTGCACATATTATCACTTCATTAGATGATTTTTGTTGGACTTTTAACTTCCGTGGAAATGATGTAAAATACTCTCCGCTCGTTTTAGGATATGCCATTATTCATATTGATTCCGTTGATTTATTCGTTGATACTAATAAGCTTAACGATGAAATCAAAGATGATTTAAGCAAAAGTAATGTAACTTATCACGAATACAACGATATTTACGATTATGTAAAAGAATTTACTTGTGACGAAATCTTAATGATAGACCCTTCAAAATTCAATTACGCTTTATACAAAAATCTGCCTACTGACACAGCACGTAAAGAAATTGCAAACCCTACCATCCTTATGAAAGCAATGAAGAACGAAGTCGAATTAGACAATATTCGCTTAGCACATATCAAAGATGGTATAGCTGTCACAAAATATATGCGTTGGGTAAAAATGAATGTTGGGAAAGTTCCTATGACAGAGATGAGTGCTTCTGATAAACTAGAAGAATTTCGCGCTGAACAAGAAGGATTTTTGTGGCCAAGTTTCGCCCCTATTTGTGCATACAAAGACCATGCTGCCATCGTTCATTATGAATCAGAACCAGAAACAAATGTAGCATTAAAGCCAGAAGGATTATTCCTAAACGATACAGGTGGAAACTACAATGAAGGCTCTACAGATATCACTAGAACCTTTGCACTTGGTACTTTAACCAAAGATGAAAGCCTACATTTTACAACCGTTGCACGAAGCATGTTATCTCTTGCAAATGTAAAGTTTGTATATGGTGTATGTGGTTTCAACCTAGATGCCTTTGCAAGACAACCTTTCTGGGAAATGGGATTAGATTATAACCATGGAACAGGACATGGCGTAGGATATTTATTGAACATTCATGAAGGGCCTACCGGATTTAGATGGCGCGTGCGCGCATCTGAAGCAACTCCTTTAGAGGAAGGTATGATTCTAACAGACGAGCCTGGATTATATATCGGTGGTTCACACGGCATCCGTACAGAAAACGAGCTAGTAGTTCGTAAGGGTATCGCTAATGAATATGGTCAATTCATGTATTTTGAGCCAATCACATTTGCACCGATTGATTTAGATGCAATCGACCCAGCACTACTTACAGATGTAGATAAAATAAGATTAAACGAATATCATGCACAGGTATGGGAAAAACTTAGCCCTTATCTAAATACAGAAGAACAAGAATGGTTAAAAGAATACACTAGAGCTGTATAGTATTTCTTTTTATATAATTTTCACTTGTTTAAAAGCTAAAAGCCTATCCATTTCTATCTATCACGAAACAAACTCTTTGAAGTTGGTTCGTGTGAAATAGTTGAAATGAATAGGCTTGATTGCAATAATATGGTATCTCTATAAGATTCCCAACCCTTTTACTACTAACATGATAAAGTCTTGTACGTTTGTTACGATTGTTGTAGCTGACAAGCTTCCTCTATCTAATAATTTATTTACTACAAATTCATCTGCATCTACTGTATATAAATACACTGGACGGATGCTTCCATCTTCTTTCATTCTGAACGATGGTGTCATATTTCCTGTAGCAATTGTGTGAAGCATCGTTGCGAGACAGATTACGCAAGTTGCATCTTTCACCATCTCTCTCATCTTCATTTGACCATCATACGCATTCCCTACTACTTCTGGAAGTGGTCCATCATCACGAATAGATCCTGTCAAAACAAATGGTACATTATTCTTTACACAGCTATACATAATTCCATTATCAATGTTGTTGTCTTCGATAAATTGTGGAATCGATCCGCTTCTACGTACTTCATTGATTACATCTAAATGATTGTAATGTCCGTTAGGTTGTGATTTCTGCGTATAGATATCTTGACCTAATGCTGTATTAAAAAAAGCACCTTCTAAGTCATGAGTAGCTAATGCATTCCCTGCTAATAATCCATGTGCATATCCATTCTCCACAATCGCTTGCATTGCATTTCTTGCGTCTGCGTCGAAGCTAAATGCTGGTCCCATAACCCACACGATATTCCCGTGTTCTTTTTCATATTTTAACAATTCGAATAATCTATCATAATCTCTAGCATATGATGTTTCACGACTACGTCCTTGACGAAATACAAATTGATCATCTAAATCTTCATCTTCATCCACAAACCCTTTACAGTGCATGTAAATGCCTTCTTCACATTTCTCTGTACGTCCAAGGATAACCCTGTCCCCTTTTTTGATGTTACGATTTTCAACTACTGCAAGGTGTCCATCTTCACAATACACTACGCTTGAATCCATTCTTGTTTCTTCTGCTAATTTCCATTCTCCATCTAACTTAAAGTATTCTGGGTACATAGAAGTACTATGGTAATACTTCGGTGCTACTCCATCTTTCTCTGCTTCTTCGTATTTTGCATCTGGTGCGTTCACGAAACATTCTTTCGTAAAATCTGGATGGTGATATTCTGGCATTTCAAACTTCATAATTGCTCCTCTTTCTACTCTATTATTTTTGTTTCTATATATTCTGATGTGCATAATGCTAATGTGCTAGCATAATCACACACGAATTCTATAATATCTCCGACGGTGTATTCTGTTAGGGCATCCGTCACATCAAGCATCATATGATCCGAGCTCGCCCCTTCTATCGTCACACCTTCATCTATTGGTTTTAAGTGATTCAGCGAAATATCCTGTTGTCCAATTGCTACAATTACTCTCGTTCGTATTCCTTTATCCTCGTATGAGCATACCTCTCCAAAGGAATTCATCCCTATCTTGCCAATTGGATAGGACGGTTTTTTCTTCACCTCTATCACTTCTGTTTTCAAAATCACATTATCCTGATGTAAATACGGATATTCGATATGATACGAACATTCTCTTCCAAATAATATTAATTCTCCTAGCCTCATGTTCGTAATGCCTTCTGGCAGCTCATTCTCTTCTAATAAATAATAACAGCTTGAATTTCCTCCAGAAACAACTTCGCTTTTTATTCCATATTTTTCTTCTACTTCTTCAACCAATTGAAGCATTCTCTGAAATGTGTCTTTCTCCGGAATCGTAGAACCATAGCATGTGCTATTCGTTCCAAATCCTAATAATTTGACATGCTTCATCTCTAATATACATTCAATAATATTGTATAATTCTCCATGTGTCTTCTCTGCTAAGTTCTCGTTTTCAGCGCTCATCAAAGCTCCTCCTCCAACAAAGATCCCTTCTCGCAAATCTCCTACATCTACCATCAATACTATTCCATGCACCTTATCTAGCTTGGTTGCTTCTTCATTTAAACGTTGTATCGTCACTAATTCGCTATTAAGCGATACGTCTGCATAACGAACCACATCTGAACATTCCGACAACATCGGAAGTCGTATCAACCATGTTTCACAATGGAGTTTCGCTAATTTCTTTAGATTATAAATGCGTGAATCCCCTAATTTAGTAATCCCCGCATCTATAAATGCTTGTGCTATCTCCACATTCCCAGCAAGGCATTTTGTAACGGCCGTAACCGTTACATCATGCTTACTTGTTTTATTTCGTATTGCATTCACATTTTCTATTATTTGTTTTTTATTAATTACAACTTGTGGATACATATCACTACGCTTTCTTTGCTTTTTTCGCTTTAAAGAAACTTGTTCCATCTTTGTGTGCAAGTGTTACACCTACAAAGGCTAAAATAATTGTCATAAATGGCATCATAAGATTAAAGAATGCATATGGTAAGTATTCAATCGTAGCCACTCCAAGTACACCTGTAATATATACCCCACAAGTATTCCATGGAACCAATGCTGATGTTACTGTTCCTGCACTTTCTAGTGCGTTTGAAAGTGTTTTTGGATGTAAATCCATTTCATCATAAGTCTCTGCATACATTCTACCAGGTACTACTACCGAGATATATTGTTCTGGCATAACCATGTTACTTAATAAACATGTCGCTTCTGTTGTAACAACCAATGAAGCTGGTTTCTTAGCAATCTTAACAATTTTAGCTACTACTACTTCTAATAACCCTGTTTTCTCCATAATTCCACCGAACATCATGGCAATAATCGTTAAGGATACAGAATACATCATGTTTTCAATACCACCCGATGTCAATAAACTATCTAAAGCTTCAATCCCTGATTCACAAGTATATCCTGACATTCCTGCATTTAAAATTTCTCCAAATGTAATTCCATCTTGGAAAATCACTCCAACAACTACTCCTGAGAAAATACCTAATACGATTCCAGGAATTGCTGAAATCTTACAAGCTACTGCTACAATAACCACAACTGGTGGTAATAATAATAGTGGGTTGATAGTAAATAATGATTTAAGTCCTTCACTCATCTCTGTTACTGCGCTCATGTCTGCTGATGTACTACCATAATTCATTCCTAAGAATCCAAAAATCACTAATGTAATAGCATATGTAATAGCAGTTGGTGCAACCATGAATTTCACATGTGTAAATACATCTGTACCTGCCATAGCTGGTGCTAGATTTGTAGTATCAGAAAGTGGTGACATCTTATCCCCAAAGTATGCTCCGGAGATAATTGCTCCTGCTGCCATAGGTGCTGGTATTCCAAGTCCGATTGCAATCCCAATTAATGCAAGACCCATAGTTCCCATTGTTCCCCACGAGGTTCCGGTTGCTAATGAAGTAATCGAACAGATTAATACTGCTGCAATCAAGAAAATTGCTGGTGATAAAATCTGTAGTCCATAGTAAATCATCGCTGGTACAACACCACACAATATCCATGTTCCAACTAAAATACCTACGATAATTAAAATAATAACCGCTTGCAATGCATTATGGATTCCTTCCATCATTGCTTTCTCAATAAAATCCCATTTAAATCCTAAGCAAAGTGCCATAATCGCCGCTGCACATACACCCATAAACATCGTAATATGCACTCCTGCATCATATACAACGATTCCTACTGCCATAGCTCCTACTAACACTGCGAATACTACTAGCGCATGCCATATCTGTGGTTGACGTGTTCCTTGTGTTTCTGGTTGCTTGTTTTCTTCCATTTTGTTCCCCCTAATTCTTGTGTTAAATTTTTATCATTTACTATAATACCATTATTTGTCATTTCGCACAAGTTTAAGTTGATTTTTTTAGCTATCGTAGTTGATTTTTCTTATGATTCTGTCAAAACATGTATCCATTTCCCGTAATTTACCTTAATAAATCCTGGTATCACTTTAAAAAATTGGTCAATATTGAGACAAATCACCACTATAATTGGAGATGCCTCCACAACGAACGCCATAAAGAATGAAAGCGGTAACACGATAACATAAATACTAATAATATCAAGATACATCATATACTTTGTACCTCCAGCTCCACGGATAATCCCGATGTTGGTCGGCATCTGATATGACATAAATAGCATCACAACACATAAAACCGACAAGAAACTCTCTGCTAAGTATCTTGTTTCTTCCGAGAGACTATATAGCGACAACACTGGTTGAATTAATAAGAATAATACGATGCTTCCTACAATCCCCATTGCAACGAACATAATCTGAAAAGTCTTAGCATATTCTTGTAGCTTATCACTACGTCCCTCACCAATCGTTTTACCTATAATAATTGTAGTAGTACTTGCAGCACCTACCGCACCCGTCTTCACTAATAGAAATAAATTCGACGCTACACTATTTGCAGCAATTGCATTACTAGACATATGACCTAGAACTGCTGTCTGCATCGCTGTATTCACGCCCCATAATGCCGCTGCAAATAAAACAGGCCCTAATAATTTAAAATATGTTTTCGCAAAGCTTTTGTCTATTGTAAAGAAGTCTGAAAGTTTCAAATTTAACACGCGTTCTTTGCGCGCAATATAAATTACTAACGCAATCAGTTCCACACTCCTCGCCACCAAAGTTCCTATTCCCGCTCCGCTAATTCCTAGCTCTGGGAATCCATAACGTCCTGCAATTAATACCCAGTTAATACTACAATTGATAATCAACGTAGACACAGATAAGGCAAATGCTATTTTTACAATTTCCACAGTTCGCAATGTGGCTAGTAAAATCAATACAATTCCTAACAAAATATAAGTAAAGCGAGTAATCGCTATATATTTCACACCTTCTGCAATAATCAGACTATCATTAGTAAAGATGGTCATCAAAAATTCAGGTGCAAATGTAGCGGCGAGAAAAAATGTAAGAATAATCACTCCACCAGATGCCATTGCAATCGCTGAAATACGCTTAATTTCCTTTGTTTGACCTTTCCCCCAATATTGACTCCCAAATATAACTAGTGCATCGCCTACTCCGAGTATCAATTGCTGGTACACAAATTGTATTTGATTCACTGCCGTAGCTCCTGATAATGCAGCCTCACTATAATTCCCAAGCATTACGTTGTCTGCAAGATTCACACTTAAAGTAACTACGTTTTGTAACACTAACACAATACAAATTTTTAAAAACTGTTTGTAAAATTCCTTCTCTCTTATCATTCCTTTGTTATCCTCTCTTTTTCCTCGTTTCTTTATTAATAATCACAATCCCCATTATGACTAACAACAATGCTATTACCGTATAATGCGACAAATTAGATAGCTCACTTCTATCGAACATGCAAGAAAAAACCGTTCCGAACATTGGAGTTGAAAATGTAAATATCGTAATCTGCGACACATTATATTTACTTAAAAGTACCGACCACATACTATAGGCTACTGCCGAAACCATTGCTAAGTACAATACACACATAATCCCTGAAATCGTAACTTCCGGAATGTTGATTCCCACAAATACCGAAACAATACATAAAACAATTCCACCTGCGAAGAATTGATATCCACATAATTTGACACTATCCATAAACCCTGCATATTTCTTCAACAGGCACGATGATAACGCATAAAATATAGCAGCGATTAGAGAACTTCCTGCTCCCATTAGTTTAAAATCAATTGCATCTAGTGACCCATTTCCTAAGCATAGTAAAATCCCACTAAATCCCAGAATACAGCCTGCTAATTTACTCCATGCAAACTTCTCTTGTTTATAGAAGAAACAACTAAGCAGAAAACTAAAAAACGCTGTCGATCCCACTATAATAGAAGCAACTACACTCGCCGTATTCGCAATACCAATATAATAAAACATATATTGAAATACCGTCTGATAAGCCGCTACATGCAGAATACACTTCACCTCTCTACGCTCTACCGCGGCAAATTTCCTTTGCCTATAGCTCACATATAATATAATGATAATTCCTGCCAAAGCAAACCGAATTCCTGCCAAAAAAAATTGATTTCCTATCTCTTGGCTAGACACACCAAAGCACCCATACATCGCTTTCACAAATGGAACCGCGCTCCCCCATAATGCGCAACTAAGGAGTGCCATAAGCACTCCAGTAACTTTCAATACTTTCTTTTGATTATTCATCCCTAGTCCTTCTTCTTATGTTTTTGTTAAATTTTAGAATGGTATCTTTACTTTATTTAAATCAATGATTTGAATTACTTATCTACTTTATCATATCTCCACGCAATAAAAAAGCCCCAACCCCTCGATTTCTCAAAAGATTAGGACTCTCACCTGCGGATGACAGGAATCGAACCTGCACGGTCTCCCACTAGATCCTAAGTCTCATATCGGCTTATTTAGTGGTATTTTCCGTTCTTTTATCACATATAGATTGCTCTGCGTTTACACTAGTTTCCTATGATTCCATAGGTTATTTTTCTCGTTGATGTCAGCGTTGATGTCAAATGCTGTCAGATTGATTGAAATATTGAACATTAGCATTCCCACTGGAAATTGGAAATTTCCTCTTACTGATACCATTAATTATTCTCTAAAATAATATCACTCAATCAATGTATATACCTATGATATCTTTCATCACTGCTACGCAATGTGTATTCCAGTTGTTCCTTATTATTCTCTATCTCTTTTATTTTCGCCTTCACTGTTTCTACTTCTATTTTCAGCTCTCGTCTACTTGGTATTTGGCTAATATCTTCTCCCTGTTTCGCATACTGTAAAGAAAACGCTTTATAATCATCTAGGTATTCATATAATGCAATCAATCGCCCTGATAAATTTTGCAATTCATGATCCATTGCCTTTAGGATTTTTGTGTATTTTCGGTAATAGTTCATATCAGAATATATTTTAACTTTTTTATCTTGTCTTCCAATTTGCATTTCCTCACTTACCGCACGCACCTCTTCTACAGTAGCTTGATTCACTTTTCCACCTATACGCTGTGCCTGTATATTCAAAAAGCCTTCCAACGAATACATATTAAATTTTTGTCCTGTTTTTTCTTTAAACTCCCGTCTTAATTCTGGTCTTGCTCCTATTTTTTTACCCTCTTCTTTTTGCCACCAATCTTCTTTTGCGTCATTTGTAACAAATATAATATCTACTTTTTTAACAGTAGCATAATCCAGTATTTGTGACCAAATAATAAAATCTCCATACATATTATTATTATCGTTTTCTATCTGTTTTTTTGCATCTTTATATCCTGGCGGAATTTTTTTTTCGTATCTTTCGTGTCCTTCTTCATATTTTAGTTTTAAATCTTCTTCACAATATCTTTCTCCCACCTTTCCTTCATACAATTTTAATAGAATTTCGAATATCACATCATCTTTCTCCTTATCACTTATGATATTATTATTCTGGTACTCCTCAACACATGCATTTATTTTGTCTATGTGTTTTTTCACCTTAATATAATTAGCATCTTCTTCTTTTATTCTTAAATTTTGCTTGCATGAATCAAGAATCTTTTCTGTTTCTTTTTTAAAATCATTGAATTTTTTTGTGTTCTCTGTAATTATTTTAAATCTACCTTTAGCAACTTCATAAGCAACATGATACGGCATCCATAATTGTTCGCTCAATCCTTCCATAGCCGCTAACGTTGATTCTCGTGTTTCTTTTGAATATCTATACAAATCAAAGTAGACATTGGTATCAAATACATAGTACGCCGATTGCCATAAATTCTTTTTTTCTTCTTCAGACAATCTAACATATTCAGCTATTGCATTCTTCATAAGTTTCTCCTTTATAACTCTTCATCTCTGCTCTAAATTTCCATTACAATCCTATCAACACAAAATAATACATCTATCTCTCAACAATTCAATTCAAAATATCAAGAAATCCAAATTGATCCTGAAGCACACTATTGTCTTTCCAGTCATATTCCTTTAAGATTTTTGCTCTTTCATCATACTTCTCTTCAGGAGTTCGAATCGCAAAATATGTATTAAAGACAGCTTTATATTTAGCCGACTCGTTCTTTATATACTTTTCTTGCATATCTTTAATTTCTTGTATCAGACTAGTACACTTGTTTATAATCTCATCCTCTATATCATCAGTATTTAATGCTGCTAACATAACATTCTCTATTGTTCCAGTTCTTTCACTTGGAACACTTTCACAATAAAATTGAAGTTTCACTGATTCATCAAATGTATTTGCTATTTCCCATTCTAACCACTGTGATAAGTCACTTTCCGACCAGCTTGTCCCAACTTCTGCATTTATTTGGTTTAAAAATTCTCCATTACTGGAAATTGTATCATGATCTATCATAACAATAACTCGATCATATATTTCATCTACTTGCGTTGCATATACCATTTTATCTTTGACCTTTGACAGCTCATATGGAATATTATTAATTCCATCACAAGATTGAATCTCCACAAAATAATTTTGCTTTTTTACAATTCTTTGAACTAATCTATTCGTACATTTTTCTTCTTCATAACCATGATATCTATAGTCATATCTATACTGCAACAGCAACTGTAACAATATTAAATCCGTTGTACCTTCGCAGAGTATTAATGTCTTCATTATCTCAACTCCAATCCGTATTCATCAAGTAACTGAATAGCCTTTGTTCCATCTACATTACGCACTTTTATTTCTTCATCTCTTTTAATTAAGGTCAACATACGCAAATCTTCTGGCTTATCACATACTTTCAAGACTGTTTCTATTGCTTCTAAGCTATGAGATGTCATAAATATCTGCACATTTAATTTTCTTGCCACTTGAATAATCCACTCAAATACACTTTTCATTGCAGAAACGTGAATTGCAGTTTCAAATTCATCTAATAAAAGTATCCCATTTTTAGCACGCAACACTGCACACACAAGAAGCATAGCTTTTTTCATACCATCACCATATGCATCTAATGGCAATCCTTCATCATGATTTTTAGATAAAACTACATATTTCTTTCCTATTCCCACTTCATTATAAATCGCATTTACAGATACAAAATAAGGATCAAACTCTTTCATTATTTCAATAAATTTCTCATACAATTCAGTATTATTTAATATTTCTCCTAAATAATGCATGCTTTTAGTGTGTTGTGTTGGTGATATATATATCACCTTTTCTTCTAACTGAACCTTATCTAAATTTTTCTTACGGTTCGTTCCACGTTGTAACTCATAAACAATATCTGTCCCTCTTTCAGTTCCATTAATTACATATTTTAGTTCTAATAATTCCGTTTCAAATTCTTCTACCAACTCTTTATTCTCTAAATTCCAACGTACGTTATCATTATTTCCGTCAATTTGTTCCTTTGTTGCTATAATTTTATCCATGCTAGCAGATACTTTCACACTAAATGACTCACTATGTTTTTTAACTCCAGAATAATATATCTTTTTCTCATCACCTTTATTAACCGGAAACATATTAATCACTGACTCATATGTTGAAAAAGACATTCTGCCGTCAATTGAATTACGCATACCAATATTTCTCCAAGTCAACAAATTATTAGGTCCTTCTAAACTTCTAATCACTTCTAACAAACTCGTTTTCCCAACATTGTTCGCCCCTGCAATAATATTGATTTCTCCCAAATTATCTAATTTTAAATTTTTTATCCCTCTATATTGTCCTATATATAATTCAGAAATCATAATTCTTACCTCTCTCTACCATTCTTGCAGTTCACTTCTTTATAAATTATACCAAACCATACCTCTTTTAGCAATTTTATCTTTTTCTAAATTGCGACATTTTTTCCCAAATCCCACTCGCACTATGCAACTCAGTACAGGAGAGGCTTTCTCAACTATTACGCCACCACACTCACTTTCTCACCATCATAATAGTAAATGGAATCCGATAGTACATCCTCTTCTTCTAATGTCTCATTTACGGATACCACCATCTCTTTTAAATCTTTTTCTTCCATCGCAATTTTCTTAGGTATAATGATTAGCTCATGCACAGAACTTGGTATAAGATAAAAGGTATCGTCTAATTTCTTACAAACAAATTGCAACATTTCTTTATCCATCATTACAACAGCACCATACTGTCTTTCCGCATTAGACAATACATACATCAAATTATCTGGAACTTCTCGAATCTCTTCTTTCCCGATTTCTGCACCCATCAATTCCATCATCACTTCATTCATAGATTGGAATGTAATTTTTCTCTCTGTATAATTTCTTCTAGCACAATCATCTAATTGATCTAGTGTGATTCCCCAAATTGCTAGATGTTGATTTGTCACTTTCATAGATGCATGGCAATCCCCTAATTCCCAATCACTAATATTTACGTAATACACTACAGAACAGTCTAAGAATTCACGATGTGGTACATCTGAAAGAAATTCTCTATTATTCTTTGTATTAATAATTCTTGCTTCTACTAACTCTTTTGCATAATCCCATTCTCTAATCTTATCAATATCACACTCGGTAAGATTCGGATTATTCTGAACAATCGCCACCACTTTATCAATAATTTCTTCTAGGGATTTTCCTAACTGATGCATTGCGTATAAACTCTCCAAAGGGATACAAGGTGTCGCACGTTCTTGATCCACCTGTATTACCATTACTTCACGTCTCACATTATTCTTTAATAATTCGTGTGCATCAATTTTGATTTTTTCTCCTAATTTTACTCTTAATCCTGCTTCTACTGCTTCTAAAAATTCGATATATTCCATTCTTCTTCCTCCTACGCTACTTCTGTATAATCAATAATTTCGTTGTTTACTTCTGCCATATCTACGGAAATGGCTTTCTTGATACTTCCATCTGTACTTAAAGCCTTTTGTAAGTCGCTCTTAATAGGTGCATATTTTAATGCCTGCTTAATGACTGTTTTCTTCGCCATTTCTTCATAATTAGTTCTCCATGGTGAATATGCCGAATCATAACCCCTAGAGTATGTACGTGCATATGTATCCATGTCTGTCTTGGACATAACCGAAAAGCCATAGCCTCCGTTTACAGTGCGGAAGATTCCATAAAAATACACCACTTCTCCTCGATCTTCAAATGCTGGTCTATGCACTAATTTGGGCTCTAATCCGTACTCATAAAAGAATTCGTCGTTTTCATAGACTGCTTGTGCCTGTATTGTTTGTGTCTGCCCTGTTCGATATGCTAAGTCTATTAATCCTTTATATCCTATCTGAAATTGGCATTCTAGCACACCATTGTTTTTATACGGAATTAAATAAGCCTGTCCTAATGGTGTATTTGGCTCTAATCCTAATTGTGCTGAATTTAATAAAGCAGCAATGAAACTCATAGGAGTACATTGCTGCAGTTTAGGATTATTATTTAATGCCGATAATGCAATCCTCGTAAATCTATCTGGCGTTAATACACTTGGTAATGCTCTCCTAATTTCAGGTGTCATTGCCTTTACCATATCTGGAATGCTCATGGACTTTGTTAATTTCACTTCTGTATCTTGTTTACCTACTTGTTTCGCTAATGCATCTTTCACGTTCATATCTTGCATGTTCTTTCCTCCTGCTTATGCAACTTTCTTAACTAAAAATCTTCTACTATTAGTAGTCTTACAATATCCTTCGTACAACTCTGGATTTTCTTCTTTTAAGCGCTTCCCATCCAATCGCTTCGTCTCTGAATTCTTCCATGAGATTTGAAATTGTGCACTCTTAGCATAGGTTGCGTCTTGCATTTGCATTTTAACACGTTGGTCGATTTGTTCCTTCTCCGTCTTGATCTTCTCTTCCAATTCAACTAATTCAGCTCTCCTTTCCAACTCATCTTTTAATTCTGGCAGTAATACCTCTTTATCCAACTTCCCGATGCCATATAGTTTTCCAATCATTTGCGTATAGTTATCACTTCCATCTGGCTCAGGAATCACTCTAGCTAATACATTTTCCTCCCAGAACTTCTTCTCAATAGAAATAAGATTTTGAATCAGTTCTTCATCTCGTTCTAATTTGTGAATGATTAGTTCTCTTCCAAGGACTAACGCAGCTATATACCAGCTTTTAAAGCCAGATACTGCTAGATAATGCTGGCATTGTAATTGATAGTGCAGTGGAATATTTCCATCTTTCCATTTATCTGCAGAGTATGCTCCAACAGTCTTACACTCTAACCCTGCCTTTTCTCCCACTACAATACGATCAAAGTTTCCCATTAGAAAGGGATATTCATCATGAGCATAAATAGCATTGGTACGTCTTACCTTCAGATTCATGGCTTCCATAAATCGCTGAGCAACATAATCCTCTAAATCTCGTCCTTGCCTCATACTTTCATTATCAAATGTCTCGATTTCATCTGTAATCTTATCTTGGTACACCTTAAATGCACTTGAAAATGGATTCATACCTGTAATCGCTCCTGCATCTGTACCTGTTAATCCTTGCTTCCGATATTGCAACCATTCCTCATGTGAAATGGTTCTTGTATCTACAACTTTGTGCATAGTTTCCCCTCCATTCCATAACTGTAAAATTTACTTTGCTCTCCCAATATGATATGATCAATCAATTCAATGCCCAACAACTCTCCCGCTTCTACCAGTCTTCTCGTCAATATATTATCGTCTAAACTAGGCTTACAATCTCCCGATGGATGGTTATGAAAACAAAAGATTCCACTTGCATTACTTAGAATTGCTCCCTTGAAGATTTCTCTAGGTGATGCACTGCAAGTATCTAATGTCCCCATTGCTACCAACTCCATCGTTAATGGTTCTTTCTTGGTACTCACAGAACAAACGTATATCAGCTCTCTGTCTGCATCACAAAAGAATGGAGATGCGAATTGAATCGCATCTCCCGCATGTTCTATTCTTCTTTTCTCATACAACACGCTACTTTCTCGAACTGCTTTAATACTTATAACCGAAACTCTTTTCCTCATGCTACCTTCCTCTCCAATAAGGCAATACTCTCTTGTGTACAAATCTTCATTTCTTCCCAAGTTGAATCTTCTACTTTCAACCATCTATCATAAAGAAAAGTCAACAAATGTGGACGAATTAGCAAACTAATTAATTGCCCTTCTTCCATTTGTTGACTCATATCTAACAGCATTTCATAAAGAGAGATCATGCTATCTATGTAATATGAATTTTTATAAATTTCTTCTTTTGTCATTCCTAATACTCTAGACTTGATTTCTGCATACTCGCCATAGATTTTACACCCAAACAGTACTCTTAAATTCTCTATCGCCATCTTTTCCCTCCTACGCTGCTTGCATCAACTCATATGCCTTATCAATCAACGGATTGCCTTCTACTGTTCGTGTAAATAGGTTTTCTTTGTAATTAGCAGTACGACGTAATGGATTTGCATGTGTAGCAAAATCTGATACTGCATTGATAAATCTGTAGGCATTCTTTCCTACGTCTTGTAAATCAGGTGCCTCAAAATATCGTTTTCTCATATCCTCACGTAGTCGTTTAATATTCTTAACTTGTGTAGGTGTTGCGTCTTCCTCTAATGGTAGAAGTAACTGGATATACTCTAATACTGCCTCATCCGTAATTTCTTTTGCTCTCAACTGTTCAAATTCCTTACCTAGTGCATCCATATATTTTTCAGCACGTAGTAACGTATCTTTTACTTCTTCTAATTTCTCATTAATGTCACCAGTGTGATTCATAGACCATGTACGTTGTGCATTTGCTAATGCTAGATTCAATGTGTTATTACAAACTACTCGTATCGGTGTAAGCGCCACCTTAATTGCACCTGTTCCATCATGAGTGTTAGAGAACAATAGATAAGGGCTAATACGTTCCCCCGAAATAATGTATTCTTGTGGCATACGTGCTAATATCCACACCTTACGACCGCCTTGTAATGATCCTGCTGTTTCATAACGCACACCTTCTCCTAATAATCCATCAGTAAATGAGAATGCTTCTGCATTTTGTATGACCTTATAACGATCTGTTACTACTCCTAATACTTTTCTGTCCTTATCTCTTACATTTGCCTTGTAACTTGCAATCTCTTCTTCCAACTCTGTGTAAATCGGCTCTTGTAACACCTGCCAATCTAATCCTGCTTTCTCTAGTGCTTCACTAGACGATAAAGCCTCCACTACTCTTACACCTAGCCCATGCCAAGGTGTCTCCCTTACGTAAAACATACTTTCTACATTTGCTGCCATACTTCTTCCTCCTTAAATTTTGATAATAAAAGAGCCAGAGCTATTAGATGCTCTGGCTTCAGTTTCATTAGTATAGTATGTAATTGTAGGTATGTAATTTTACATTTTCTATGATTCTATGTTGCTGGACTGCATCCAGGCTATACAAGAATATGATATACAAATGTAGTTCTTTAAATTCACGAATACTCCTATTCCCTATTATTCTTCATATTTCTATATCAAGAACTGTTGTTCAAAAGTATCTGGATTCCTAAATTTCTTATTAATGAATTGATTACAACATCTTCTTTTCTATACATAGGTTCAACATGCCCGGATATTGCTTTTAATCTGCTCATATCAATCTTGTATCATTAAAGTTTATCTTTTAGTATATCTCTATCCCATAAAATTACATCCGCACTATATGCCAATTCTTTTGCTGCGTTCGTAAAATAAGAATTGGTTATAACCATTGCCTTATCCAATTTATAAAAAGTTTTACCAGCTATGACTTCTTGAATAGCCGAATTCCCAACATGTCCACTGTAGCATTTAACTTGAATACCTATTTTTCGTTTATCCTTTTCTGCAATCACATCTATTCCTTGATCTCCAGATTGTTTCGTAATTAATGTATCATATCCTAATTGTTTAAAAAGTTTTGCGATAAAATACTCAAACTCTTTTCCAGTCATCAAATCAATATCATTGATATCAATCACTTCTACATTTTCTTTAGCTTTTGAGTTAGTCAAATTTTCAATAAATTTATCTTGTTTCATTTTTTCCGCTATTTCATTTTTCATATTTTTAAAGCAATTAAAACATTCAATATAATTTCGTTCTCTAAACACGCTAGTATTTCTTATAAGATAACATACAAATTTAAAATCATTATAAACATTATTAGCATCTATAGTGTCACAGTTCAAGTAATCAACTACAGCTCTATCTATTGAAGAAAAACTATCTGTAGTAAAATATTCATTATTTGTTCTGTCAAATTCATTTGCTAATTTAATCTGTGCACAAGTATGTACTAAAGTATAAACAAGTATAAATAAATCATTTTGTGGCAAATCAAGTTTTTCTTCCACATATTTTTTCAAATACTCTAATTCTTCTCGAATATATCTTTTCAAAGTATCATTATTATTTGATATAATTTGATATGATATAGATTCAGAGGAAATCATTTCGCTTATTCTTTGAGTTGTTTTTACTTCTTTAACTTTTGATACAATAGTTCTACTTAATCCATCCGACAAAAGAAACTCCTCATCATAGTGATAATCTATTTCTAGGATTCTGTCAAATTCAGCAAGAACTGGTGGTGAAACAAACATTTCTATCGGAAATTTTTCTATATAATTACAAATAATCAAGTATACTTCCTCATTTGATAAAATAGCTTCACAATGGTGAATAATTTCTTTATATATTTTTTTTCTTTCTTGAATCTCTTTTTTATAAAACTCATTAGAATATTCTATAATTTTCCTATAATTTTCCAATCTAGTTTTAAATTTAACATCACTATCGAAAATCATACATACACTATCATCGATATCCCATACTTGATATTTTCTTCCAAAATATGAACGACTTTTACTTTCTGTTTCAATTCTTCCATCTTTATCATAGGTACGACACACGCGCCATTCCCCTATAAACTGAAATGTAGCATCCTCATACTTGTTTTTATCTTCATTAAATACAAGCACTGGAATAAGTCCCGTTGATTTTTCATTAAGTTCAGCTGATGCAAACTCCTTATTCATATCGTCTACTGTAGTATGACTATTTTGTATTGTTTCCAATAAATTTTCAAAATTTTTTTCCGTCATCATATTGATATCCCTCTCTTTTTGTATCTATGTCTTACAATAATCCTCAAACCAATTTTATCATTAAAAATAGTAGTTTACAATATTTATAATAACTGTCCTAAAACAACACTTAGCTTCATATTTTAATTTACTCAGCCGATTCATTTGATGCTTCTTCCACCAAAACAGATAGCAAATTGGTTTCTGATATCTTAGATAATTCTTCAAATTTTTTTGTTCCATTATTTCATCTGGTTCAGATTAACTCACGAAATCTCCTGAACCAGAAAGTGCTCCTGTTGAAATCTGATAAAAATCTTTTTTAAATTCGTTATAATATTTAGCCTTATTATCTGATCCAGATAAATCTTTTTCATAAGTATTGTAATGGTACAAACCATCATCTTTGTGCTGCTTTTTTAAAATGAAACTTCCAACGCAATTTGACGGTACTCTACCATCATCCGTACAAACTAAAATCACTTCTGCTGAAATATTACTAGCTACAATAGTATCCTTTCCTTTTCTAACTGCGAGCACTTTTATTTCATTGGGGAAAACTCGAATAGAATTTTTCGTTTTAAGAAATACTATCGTAAATGAAGATGCGGGATTACTATGATGTAATTGGAAATAGTATTTCAAATCATGTATACGATTAGATGTGAATTTTCTTTGTTTCGATTCAATTGTTATCGTATTAATCGTCTGCTCAATACAATCATCAGTAAAGTCATACATTCTTTGTATTAAATCATGAATATCCTCGTCCGAGTGGATATTGTTTTTTTCGAAACCTAATACCTTATATATGGACTTACTCCCCATAATTTGATTAGATATCTTTGTATCTATAGATTTAATATGCTTTGTTCTATTATTATAATCACAAATATATTTGTATTCATCACCGATAGATATCCGTTCTAGTAGAGCATAAGTCAACGGAAAATCCGATTGATATTTTTCACAAAATTTTCTTAAAACACTAGAGAATTGAACCTTTTCGTTATCCCAAGTATTCTCGCGTGGTTTATTTGAATAATTATCACCTGCTATCAATGCAAAATTTATTACTTGAGCAACCGAATCATAAGAATTTTTTATATATTGAAAAAAATCTTTGATATATTTTCCAAGTAACCAACCGCACGAAACTGATATGCCCAATATTTCGAAATTATCACATTCCACTAAATCCTCTACTGTAAGACCCACCGATGCAGAACCTTTTTCTTCCATTTGTTGCGCCACCGAATTAGCTATGTTATCATTCAATATTGCGTAACCATTATCTCGATAACCTATAAGTTTATCTATCATCTCTTTACAATAAGCTGCTGTACGCATATTTTCCATCATACCCTCTGCATATTGATACGCATCAAATATATAATAATCAACACAATGCTCTTTAAATTGCTTGAAATCAACGTTCATAAATTAGTTTCTCCTTTATCCCCATCTTGTCCTTAAATTAGGAAATATATAACTCTGTTACCTTTAACCCTCTATTCTATGATATATACTTCCGAGCCTCATAAAACTTCCCTTACTCTCGAAAAATAAAATTCAACTCATCCATATTAAGTTCCACCTCAATATGATGGTCAGCATTGACTTTTAGCAAAAGACATACCACCTTCTCCATTAAATGCTATTGTATTTAGTATACTACAATCATATAGCCTCATCAAATTGAACTTGAGCTTCTCACCGTATTTTTATCAATCAAATATTCTTGTTATTTTATTTATTTGTATTATTTCAACTCTTAACATATTGGTAATAAATCAAAAAAGGAGAAGCGTAATGACATATAATGAAGATATGAATTTAATAACTATAGATGAGCTCTGTGAATCACTAATGATCGGTCGTAACACTGCATACCAACTGTTGAACACCAAGCAAATACCATCGTTTAGAATCGGACGAGTGTGGAAGATTCCTCGCTCTTCTGTAAACGAATACATTCATAAAAATTGCTGCACCGTTACAAGATTTCGATAATAATTCTATTTTAGATACTCCGTCTTGTCCTTGCTAGTTGTCGCCCCTTTAGGGGGGCGACCTGAAGATTTAACCATTTCCCTTTGGATAGCAAACATCTTCCATCCGCTTTATGCGTGCATCTATTTTATCCATATTCTTATGATACCATTGTTCATCTGACATACCCTGACACAATATCTTACGCCCATCATCTAACACCTTAACATGATTCGTTCCATACAACGCAATCCCGAAATACCCATATAAATATTGTCCGATTAGCTCTAACATATTTTTAAATTCATGTGGTGAACAATGATAAATCTTTAAATCTACCACTCTGACTGGATTGATAATCATATGAATATCGAATCTCCCCTCTTTATCATTATGTAAAAAAAACACATGCTGATACTCTCTGAAAAACTGTGTATTCAACATAGATAGACAGCGTTTCACCTGCTTCTCCTGCTTTTCATAATCATACCCAAATTCCTTCCTATTAAAACTCATAATATAATGAATCGCCCTAGTATTTAAAACCTTTTTCTTACACATCTGATGATATAACATTTGATCTGCAATTGCTTTCATAGATAAATCATATAAATAGAAACTTTCATAAGCAATACAACTCCTATAGCAATAATCAATTAAATTATAAAAGTCTAATTCTGTCTTATAACAATTAGACGAATCCCCTAATCCAGCTGTAGTAAAGATTGCCATAATTCCTCCACTCCCTCCTCCATTGGCATTAAATAACATAGACACGCCTCAGGTATACTCTCTTTTACATCCACATATGATTGACTAATCTTATGCACCGCATCTTTTACAGGTTTCATCGTAGTCAAATGACTGTATGATGTTTGACTTCTTGTTGCCACATACCTAACATACTCGCTCACTGTCATATTCATTTCTATACTCTTTGTTTTGATATTTTCATATTCACCATCGTTTAATCGTATTTCCAATCTCTTATCTCTCATTCTATGTATCTCCTTCTTCTATCAACTTTATAGCCTTGAATCAAACCTTGATTAGGTCGCGCCCTTTTCGGGGGCGCTCCCACCATAATTTACACACCTTAACCAGTATAGCCTACGTACGTACGGCTATACATATTGACGCTCAACCCACACTTTTACAATAGTTTTAATGAATTTCTTCACAAACCTCTCCTATTACTCAAGTGTTTACAGCTATTTTATTTTTTATAATGAAACCAATTCACCTTTTTATTCACATACGCAAACTCCGCTTCATCTTGCGCCCACTCCTTGGCTTCATCGTAATCATTAAATTTCTTAACCTTAAATCCCTTAATATAGCATCTGGCATCCTCAGCTTTACTATAATCATCATATACACCACACCCATTAGTACCAGCTACACCATAATATTTTTCTTTCTTCATTTTCTTTTTCTCCTTCTATGATATTTTCACAACTGCTTCTAATAATGATATTGACTGTTCTTTTTTATCATCTGATATGTGAGAGTAAATGTCCATCGTAGTTGTAATTGTTGAATGACCCAGTAGTTCCTGTATCACCTTCATTGACTCACCCTCGTTAATTAGAATCGAAGCAAATGTATG
>JAWXVA010000171.1:0-3901 GCA_044425815.1 Eubacteriales bacterium | reverse complement strand
GGTTAAGTTTAATGACAGTTATCCAACCTTTCATTTAGGTTGAGACAAATTTAAGGAGTGCTTCAAAAAACGAAGCACTCCCTTTGTTTACAAAGAAAGCTCGGATAACTTACTACTCATTTACAATAGCGTGGAACATCCGGTCTCTTGCACCTGGGTGTTCCTTGTTTAGTTGGCGGACAAGTATATCAAAGGAAAAAGAAAAAAGTAAAGGGGACTGACAATATATAATTGTAGAAAAAGGTAAGTTCAAATCAAAACAATTTTGAACGTGGAATATCTTGTCGTAATTTTCTTGGGACAGCTTTCATCAAACTACAAAATCAGCAAAAAGTCTATGCTACGATTGTGGAAAATATGCAAGAAGAGGTGAAAGTATGGAAAGAAAACTCCCAAAAAATATTCGTCAGATAGGAAATGTCAGTGATAACCCCAAAGTTTACATAGAAGATTATGTAGATACTTTTTTTAATCAAATGTGTGAGCAGGCGGCAGAAGAACCAATAGGTGCATTTTTAATAGGAGAATCATTTAGAACAGAGGATCAAGATTATATATTTATTCATGGTGCGGTACAGATGCAAGGGCTGTCCATGAAAGGAAATGAAGTAACTATAAGTGATAAAACATGGAAGAGTGCATGCGAAGAAGGGAAAAGATATTTTGCGGGGAATACAATACTGGGCTGGATGTTATTGGCTCCAGGAATACAACTAAAATTAAACACAAATATAATTAAATTGCACGAACGATTATTTTCGAAAAAGAGTCGAATGATGATGATAAAAGATTCGCTAGAGAAAGAAGAGGCTTATTTTGTGTATAAATATAATGATTTGATGCAAATAGGGGGACATTATATTTATTATGAGAAAAATCCTGCGATGCAAGATTATATGATTGCAAGACGTAAGCAGAATTGCGTTACTCCCAGTGAAGCTTTTGAGGATAGAGCTACGAAGAATTTTCGCACTATCATAAATCAGAAGGATTCTGAAAAAGAACAAAAATGGAAGAATCGACATATGTATATGGCTAGTACGCTAGTGGTTCTTTTGGTATCGGTTATTGCGGTAGCGACAATGAATAATTATGATAAGTTAAATGCAGTGCAGACTTCTGTAGCAAGCGTAGTAGATATAGCATGGGAAAGTGATACGGCAGAGTCGACGGAGAATAGCTTGGTAATAGGCGAGGAGGATGTAAGTTTAACGAAAGCTGATGATGATATAGGAATAGACTTAGAAGCGGAAGCAGAACTAGCATCTGTAACAGAAATGGAAACGACGGCAGAAATAGAGGGAGTTGAAAGTGCAGAAAATAATACAGCAATTTCAGAAGAATCAGAGATGCCCGATGCTGAAACACCACAAGGTGATCAAGCGTCGGTCTATGTTGTAGAAGAGGGAGATACACTCGCGATGATTAGTGCGTCTAATTACGGCACTATTTCAAAAGTTGATGCTATTTGTAGTATGAATGGATTAGAAGATAGTGATTATATATATGTTGGACAAAAACTATTATTGCCATAGAAAGGTTTTATGGTACAATGAACGAAAGAAAATTTTGAAGAGGTTGCAGATGATGAGTGATACGGATAATATTATTCATATACGCCCAGTTGTTTCGCTAGATGACAATGAGGCTGATGGTGGTAAAAAGAATAAGAAGATAAATAAAATTAAAATAATAGTAGTTTTGGCTCTGGTATTGTTGATTACGTTGACAGGTATTTGGGCATATACACAACTACAGACGCATACTACGATTAGTGAAATCCAAGTGTTTGGTGATGTGAGTGTTGCGAATAGTGAGTTTGCAGGATTTGATTCGGGCATTTTACGATATGGTAAAGATGGCGTTGCATATATAGATATGGAAGGTGAAGTGATCTGGAATCACCCATATCAAATCGCAACACCTATAGTTCAAATTACATCTAGCAGTGCAGTAATTGCAGATAGCGGTGGGAACCAAGTGGTAGTGCTAGATGAAAATGGAGTAAAAGGGGAATTTGAAACAGTGCTTCCAATAGAAAAAGTGACAGTATCTGAACAAGGGATAGTGGGTGTACTTACAAAGAATGGTTCGACACCGGAGATTATATGCTATGATGCAACTGGTAATATATTAGTTGAGCATAAAACTTCTTTGTCTGGAACGGGGTATCCGACAGCCCTTGCGATATCACAAGATGGAAAAATGCTACTAGTTACATACCTAAAGGTGGTTGAAGGCTCTATTGCGAGCAGTTTTACGTATTATAGTTTTGAAGATAATACAGTGGGAGCTAGTAGCGAGGTATACAGTGGAGAACGTAGCGGAGTAGTTATTCCAGAGGTTAGGTTTCTAGACTCGACTACATCTGTATTGGTGACAAGTGATAAGATAGAGATTTTTACGGAAGGAGAAACGCTAGAGCTGCTTTCGGAAATTGAGCTAGGCGAGGAGATTGAAACGATATTTTATGGTGAAGATACTATTGCGATTATCTTAGAGGGGACAGCAGCGGATGGAAATGAAATGGTAGTGTACGATATAAAAGGCAATTTACTTTTTGCAAAAGAGTTTACAGGTGAGTATCGTAATGCTAGTATAGAAGGGAATCAAATTATTCTGTATGAAGGGGAAAACTGCAGAATATTTACACGAACAGGAATTGAAAAATTCGTGGGTGAAATGAAAATGGAACTTTCCGGTGTGTTTCCAGTATTTGGAGTTAATAAATACATAATTGTGGGAAATGAAGGAATGAAAGAAGTACGATTGATGAGGTAGAATATGAATATTTTGTTTTGGGCAGCAGTAGCGTTATGTGTAGTGTGCATGATAGTGGGATATTTGAAAGGGTTTATAAAAATTGTTATTTCTTTGGTTGCGACAATCGCAACATTGATTCTTGTGGGTATGTTCACACCTCAAGTAGCAAACGTATTGTCGGAATATACACCGCTTGATGATGCGATAGAGATGAAATTTGCGACGATGTTACTAGGAGATCAGTATACGGTGAGTGAAGACGATGAAGTGGCAGTAGAATTTACATTGTCGGAGCAAATAGGAATCGTGCAGGGTGCTGATCTACCAGAGTTTATAAAAGATGCGTTGTTAGATAATAATAATAGCGAAATATATGAACAGTTAGGAGTGGGGAATTTTAGCGATTACGTTTCTAAGTATCTGGCAAATTGGGTGATACGTGTATTTGCTTTTATTGTTACATTCTTAATAGTGGGGATCATTGTACGTGTATTCGTGTTCTCGTTAGATGTAATAGCAGATCTGCCAGTATTGTATGGAGTGAATAGAATAGCAGGGAGTGTGTTTGGATTGGGCTTTGCACTCATAGCAATCTGGGTGACATTTTTGGCGATTGCGGTTATTTATTCGAGTGAATTTGGACAACAATGTTATGAATGGATAGCAGATAGCGCATTGTTGACATATTTGTATGATAGTAATCCGATTATGAGTTTGTTGCTATAGATATAGTAGTTATATGTGTAAATAAAAACACCACAAAATCGTTTTAGATTCTGTGGTGTTTTTTATTGTGATGAAAACAACTAAAAAAATAAGGTGAAGAAAAAGGGGTGTAGAAAATGCAGTGAAAAAACAGGAGAAAAAAATATAATCAGAAAATAAAAATAGTAGTTGACAGTTGCTTTGCTTGGTGATAATATATGTACTTGTCGAGCAAAGCAGTTACGGATTGCGAGTGAAAATGAATTTGAAAAAAATAAAAAAACTTGTTGACAAAAATTGCTACGCATGATAATCTATTATAGCTGACCCGCTGAAGCGAGTACAGCAAAAACAGAACATTGATAATTGAACAATAAACAACGAACCCTGAAATTTTTCAGAAAAAGCAGAGCTGCTTAGCAGTGATGCAGAG
>JAWXVA010000170.1:0-3937 GCA_044425815.1 Eubacteriales bacterium | reverse complement strand
AAACACAGAAGCTGTGTATTATAGGAAATGGATGTCTATACGAACCGTAATGTTCTTTGGAATTGGAAGGATGTTTACCGTGACGGGCTCATTAGCAGGATGTCTCGTGTTGTGGAAGCAGTTATTTAGTGAGTTACGAGTTTGGACGTTATTTGATGGAAGTCTTTATACTTATGGATTAGATCAGAAAGATTTCTATGTAGCATTAGTCGGAATATTCGTAATGTTCTGGGTTGACACAATGCATGAAAAGGGCGTGAGTATTAGAGCATCACTTGCAGCGCAACCACTTGTACTTCGATGGATTGTATATTATGCGGCAATTCTGACAGTAGTGATATTCGGAATGTACGGACCAGGATTTGATGCATCTAGTTTTGTATATGGAGCGTTTTGATAAACAGTCCATAATATTTGGTATATAACAATATGAATAAACAAGGATAAAAGAAAGAAAAGGAGAGTATGAAAATGAGAGAAAAAGTATTAGCAATATGTGAAGAGGTAAATGATACAATCGATTTTACAGCAACAGACTTAATTGATGGAGGAGCGTTAGATTCTCTTACATTAGTGGAAGTAGTAACAGAACTTATGGAAGAATTTGAAGTGGAGATACCATTCGAAGAAATGCAACCATTTAATTTTAATTCCGTAGATGCAATGGTCAAATTAATTGAAAAATACATATAACTATAAGAGGGAAGTGTAGTATGAATCATACAATTATTGAATATATCAACCAACATGCAATAGAAACACCCAATAAGTTGGCTATAGTTGACGAAAATATTGAGTTAACATATAAGCAATATTGGCATAAAATATTATCGGTCGCAGCATTTCTTAAGAGTATAGGGAGTGACGCAGGTGACTTCATAGTAGTTAAAAATACACAAACAGTGCAATTCATGGTGGCAATTCATGCAGTTCAACTCATCAATGCAATTGTTGTCCCGATCGAGAAAAGTGCCAATGAAGGACGTGTAAAAAGTCTTGTACAAGAAACAGGAGCGAAAAAGCTGTTAGGAGACCTTGTTGTAGAGGAATGTGACTGTTATACAGTGGAAGAGGCGTATTTATTTGATGGAAGTTTAGATGAATATACATTTCCAAGCAGCAATGAAATTTCCATGGTGTTATTCACAACAGGAACTACAGGGAAATCGAAAGGTGTAGTAATAAGCCATAGAGCAGAGCGAGCAGTCGGAGAAAATCTAATGATTAGCGTGGCAATGCAAGAAAATAATGTGGAATTACTACCGATGCCTATGAACCATGCGTATAGCTTGCGAAGATATTTTGCGAATATGGTAAATGGATGTACAGCAATTATCCTAGATGGAGTATTCTTTGTGCAAAGAGTATTCGCAATGATGGACAAGTATCAGGCAACTTCAATCGCAATGGCACCAGCGGCTTTGAATATTATTTTCCAATTATCAAAAGATAAATTAGGAGAATATGCAGAACAGCTAGATTACCTACAATTTGGAACAGCGCCTATTTCTGAAGCAGATAAGAATCGTTTAATAGAGCTATTACCGAATGTGAGGTTATATAACGTATATGCTTCAACAGAGATGGGGTGTGTATGCGTGCTTAATTTCAATTCAGAAGACAACAAACCAAGTTGCCTAGGTTACGCAAGCCGTGGTACATCATTTAAGATGGTAGATGAGAACGGTAACGAGCTATCAGAAACGACAGTAGATGCGCCAGGTCTTATAACGTATACTGGTGATATGTTGATGGAAGGTTACTATAAAGAACCAGAACTTACTAGCAAGACAATCGTCAATGGCTATATTCAGACAAGTGATCTAGGATATCAAGATGCAGAAGGCAGAGTCTACATGTTAGGACGAGCGGATGATGTTATCTCAACAGGCGGCAATAAAGTCTCGCCACTTGAAGTAGAAGATATAGCAAAGCAATATCCAGGAATTATTGATTGCATATGTAAAGGAAAGACAGATAAGCGTTTAGGCGCAGTACCACTACTATATATTGTAGCAGACGAAGAAATTGACACAAAGAAACTGTCTGAACATATGGCGAATCAGTTAGAAGATTTTAAAAGGCCACGAAGCATCAAGAAGATAGATGAAGTGCCACGTACGTATAATGGGAAAGTGGATCGGAAGACAGAGATATAGTGGGATAGCCATTTTGAGCTGAGGTATATTGTTTGAAATGGCTATTTTCTATCAGTATTGTTACATGATGAGATGTATGCAACTTCCAGAAATCAATAGCAAGCAAGTAAGAGTCCCAATTTTTATTGAATTCTTATAAGTATTAGATGAAGCAATGTTTTCATTCTATTCCCTTCTTGCACCAGAAGTTCTATGATGTGATAAAGAATTGTGGGACGGAATGTAGTGCGGAGAAAATACTGAAGAAAGAAGATAGCCTAAAAGAAGTAGAAAAAAGATGGGGAATTCAAGAGTGAGTAAAAATAGTTTGTTAATTATATCAGCACCTATTTTACTATTATGCTGTATTCTATTTTTACCAACCAATATATTTCCACATTTGAGATGAGAGCAGCAATTGGAACCGTAGTATGGATGGCAGTTTGGTGGGTGAGTTCATGTGCAGATTATGCTGTGACGGCATTTCTTCCTATCGCTATTAATGCTGTGATTGTGATGAGTCCGATGTCGAATGTTATCGCCAACTATTCATCAGAGACGATTCTTCTATTATTAGGAGCTTCCATATTGACGGTTTCTTGGGAAGAGGTAAATCTAGATAAGAGAATTGCGTACACTTTTTTAGCACTCATCGGTTCGTCACTTACATCGCAAGTGATTTTCTGGTTCTTACTAGCAACAGGGATGTCAGCCGTATTACCGAACTCTATTGTGTGTGCAACCATTACACCAATTGCGGTGTCTATGTTACGATATGTAGGAATTGAAGATATCAAAAAGAGTGAAATCGGAGCATTGATTCTCATGTTAATTGCATGGGGCGCAGGATTAGGAGGATTAGCTACACCACTTGGTGGAGCGATGAACCTTGTAGTAGTAGATTATATTGAGCAGTACACGGGGACAGAATTCATGTATATGGATTGGGTGATTAAATTTGCACCGATTATGTTACTGCTAATTGTATCGAATCTATTGTTTGTTTTATTTATTAAACCGAAAGATGTGAATCTTGAAGGAAGTAAAGAGTATTTCATACAGAAGAACAAAGAATTGGGTAAGATAACAGGGAATGAACGTACATGCCTAGCGCTTTTTGCTATAGCGACAGTACTATCATTTTCACGTTCTTTATATTCTAGTTTATTACCTGGATTAGAGCCAGCGTATATTTTCATTATATGTGGACTAGTCTCATTTCTTATTAAGAAACCGGATGGGAATCGCCTTATGGTATGGAAAAGCGTTCAGAAGAAAATTGTATGGGAATTAATCTATATCTTCGCAGGAGGACTTGCACTTGGAACATTAATTACCCAGAGTGGAGCGGCAGACGCACTGGGCAGTGTATTATCATCAGCGAATATTCGAAACCAATTACTTTTAATCTTAGTAATCATCGTGCTAACGATTGTGTTAAGTGACCTGACAAGCAATACTGCCACAGCAGCAGTGGCAATTCCGATTGTATTAAATCTTACCATTGCAATGGGATTGGATCCGATACCTTATTTATTAGCGGCCAGTGTAGGGGTGAATTTATCATACTGTATGCCGACCTCTATTCGAGCGGTTCCAGTTGGATATGGACTACCACCGAATTATATGTTCAAACACGGAATCAAATTGACAGTGATTGTGGTTGCACTTATGACAGTAGCAGTGTGGGGAATGATGGAGTTCTGGCCTTATTTTAGTAAAGTGATGTAGAAATATATATTCATTGAGAAAGAAGAGATAATGAAGAAATAATAGGATAGTCATTTTGAGCTGAGGTA
>JAWXVA010000169.1:0-4021 GCA_044425815.1 Eubacteriales bacterium | reverse complement strand
TATAATTGAAGAGAATGCCGCCCACGATAACTAGCCCATCTGCATCCGCTAGACCGTAGCAATTTTTGAATGCCCAAAATACAATGCGCTCCACGCCATCGGGGATGTTAATACTCTTTAGATTTTCACACTCGAAGAATGCTTGTCCACGGATTACACGCAAGCTCTCAGGTAAAATCACTCTGCTTAGCGAATAGCACTGATAAAATGCCGATACACCAATTTCGTAGACACCCTCTGGGACTGCAACAATGCCACCATCTCCAATATAGTCGTAGAGCACGCCCCCAACGATGACAAAGCCCTGTTCATCAGCTAAGCCATGACAGCCATAAAAGGCGCTGGGGCCAATCTCAGTCACGCTGGGAGGAATGATAACCTTAGTAAGAAGGGAGCACTCACTGAACACCCAACCATCAATTTTAGTAACAGGTAGACCTTCAATGACCGCAGGGATTTCCACCTCTGTGCAACCGTCGCAAGATTTATACTTGGTGATGGTAATGCTGTGGGATGTCTTTCTATATCTCAACGTATTTTTATAATAGCCCATTGTTGCCTCCCCTTATCTTGATACGAACGTCCTATTATAATGAGTATACCAAATAAGATGGACAGTGAATGGGGTTTTGATGCTGATTTAAGAGATATTTTAAGATAAGTGTATCAATTTTTTAGCCAAAAGGCAAGGAAATATGCTGTAAGATGTTAGGATTATTACCTTGTGGTTTCACCAACGAAGGCGTATAATACTTACAAGAACCCCATTCAGTGTCCTTCTTGATGTGATACAATATAGGCAAAAGGGAGTGTTCTTCTATGATTGATTACCACGCCAGCAAAGGCTTTCGCCTTATCCACATGTATGAGCTACTAAATAAGGGTGAGGTGTTATCCAAGGAGCAGCTCGTCCAAAAGTTCTCCATCACGGAAAAAACCTTCCAACGAGATATTGACGACTTGCGCACATACCTTTCTAGCACCCACTTTGACGAGGGTGAGGTTGCCATCAAATATGACCGCATCAGAGGCGGCTATTATTTGGTGCGTATGGAGCGAGAATGGCTGACAAATCAAGAGGTATTGGCCATCTGTAAAATCTTATTGGAGAGCCGTGCTTTTTGCAAGGAGGAGCTACACCCCCTTGTCGAAAAGTTATTGGCACAGGCCAGTCCCGATGCACGCCACGAGGTGGAAGATATTATCCGCAGTGAGAAGTTCCACTACGTTCCACTGCAACATGGGCAGGCTATCATCGAGACAATCTGGGCGCTCTCTCAGTACATCAACAAGTCGGAAATAGTTGAAATTTCTTATAAACGTAAAGATGGGGTTGGGCGTGTTCACCGCATCAAGCCTACCGCTATCATGTTCTCCGAGTATTATTTTTATCTCATAGCATTTATGGCTGATGACTCCAAGGATTACCCGACGGTATTTCGTATTGATCGGATTCTTGCCCACAATAGCTGTGGCGAGAAATTCTACATTCCCTATAAGGATAAATTCAACGAGGGCGAGTTTAGAAAACGAGTGCAGTTTATGTTCAGTGGCCCTCTGCGTGTTGTCACCTTCCAGTATAACGGGAATTCCATCGAATCCATTTTAGACAGACTTCCCACAGCAGAGGTATTGGACGAGCAAGGTGGTGTGTATACCCTTCGTGCTGAAGTTTATGGTGATGGAATTGATATGTGGCTGAGGAGCCAGGGGGATATGGTAGAAGTACAATAGTTCGGGTTACGATGCATTGCGAATTCGATTATGGTCTGTATATCCGTTAGGATTGTATCCAATAAATGCTACCAGAAGGGAGTAATTATCATGACTGTGCTTTCTCCGTTAGAACGCATTATTGCAAAAATACTTTTGGATTCTGCGATACACCGCCGAGGAAATCTCACATATTCTGAGTTGGCAGAACAACTGGAAGAAATCCATCATTTGAAGGTCAATGCACACTATGGGTTGGCAACACCACTGGGTAATGTGGCAATATTGTGTTCAGAATTAGACCTTCCATTACTTTCTGTTCGTGTCCAATATAAAGGTAACGCGGCACAGAAGACGGCTTCGGGGTTTTATGTCATTGCTTGCGAGTTGAATCCTGAATATTCCAGTATGGAGCCCGCCCAAGTGCGGAGTATCGAACTACAACGCACGAGAGATTGCGAAGATTGGAGTGACTTGTTGCAGTATTTAGGCGAGGATGTCGAAAAAGAAGTTATTCCTATTCACACTGTCGTACCAGCGATAAGAACACCTAAAAAACCAGATGTAAAACCAATTGTTTACCCAGACGAGTTGCCTGATGGGTCACGGGAATATCAAGAGGGTACTAAAAAAATGGTGCAAATCAATACATACGAGCGAAATCCATCAGCGAGGGCAGCTTGTATAGAGCATTACGGCGCAAGATGTTGCATCTGTGGATTCGATTTCGGCAAAGTTTATGGCAAAGAATTTGACGGTATGATCCATGTTCACCACATACAAATGATTAGTAAAATGGATGGAATACATCACATAGATCCAATTCAAGATTTACGCCCAGTATGCCCTAACTGCCACATGATTCTACATAGTAAATCAGATAGGTATACATTGGACGACGTACAACAAATGCTTCAAAAGAATAAATCGTAAAATTCAAATTTGCACAAAATGGGGTGGGATATTGGAATCTTTTGAAATGCTAACCATACGACTCATTGACGGACATCTCGCTGAAAAACGTCGTTGTATTGCCCGTTGTCATTTAGATACCCACCCGGGATATCTGTCAAAAACGATGGTAAAAACTCATCGATGCTTAGAAAAGCAATGTCCATTTTTAGAAAAAATACCTCATGAATATTGGGAGACTCGTGCGCAGTTGGAAGCAGAGAAAGCAGAACACCGCAAGCGTGTGAAGGCGGCGATTGCATCGAAAAAAGAGCGTAATGCGTATATCCGCTCCTACTTAGAAGAAAGGCACCCCATTTATGTTACAGTCATCGAGGATATGTCGAAAGGATTGCTGAAAATCACATTTCTATCCAGCAACCACATTGATTTGGAGGAAGAAGAAATACATTTGAAGGAACTTTGCAAAAAGGCTCTTTACTTCCATTCTGTGGGGAAAAAGCAAAGATATATTGATGCCTTAATTGCAAAAAGGCAGGAAAATTAGACTCTATCAAGCAGACCAAGGAGGTTGTCTATGCCCTTTCAAATCATCCGTTAGACCATCGCCAACCACACCGCAGAAGAGCCTTATAACCGATTAAAGTGCCAGTGAGAAATTCTCGCTGGCACTAAATTTATTTCGGATGAAATTTGCATCCAATGCATATTTGCTTTTGACTCTTTACTATGTAGTAGTTGATGAAGTCTGGAAGAACACCAGCTGGCGCACTTTCCTCTGCCACGAAAGAAATCATAAAGCAATCGTCAACGGTGATTTGTTTATCGCATAGCGGACAAAGGCATCTACATTCAGATTCATTCATTTTCTACGACCTCCTTGACTTTGATGAATTATACATCGCATTTTGCTACTAACCTTAGTGTTCAATGGCTCTTAATGGAAACCACCCACCGTATAGGGCGCATAAGCCACACGGGAGTGGCGTTGTTTATGTCGGAAGTTCGCTCCCATCGTACAGTTCCAACCTTCGAAAGGATCATTGCGCTGTCGTTGAGCATTGCGGCAAGCTGGGCATCGACGTGGTTCGAACCATTTATTCTCTTTGTATTGTTGCTGCTGTTCCTCAGTGAAGGCAAACATCTGTTTTGCAATCTTTACAGAACAGATTCATAGTTAATAGTTCTCCTCATAAATCAGGGTTTCTCGAAAAAAGTGGCGAAAGGCACTTCAAAGAAATCCGCTAGTTCTTGAATGGCTGTTACCTTATTGATACCACTGCTGATATAACGTTGCACAGTGCGAAGATCCACCCCGTAGTCATAGGCAAAATCTTCTTGTGTCGCATAATTTTCTTGTATTAGGCGCTTCAGTGTGAGCCCTGATTGTTCTAGC
>JAWXVA010000168.1:0-4086 GCA_044425815.1 Eubacteriales bacterium | reverse complement strand
GGAGTCATGATATCATAACCAACCTCATTCATAAGTTGGATAATAGCTTCTCCTTCTGTAAGTTTGCCTACGGCACCACCTTGAACGGCATCTCCAGCATCTACAAGTGTCACATTATCCCCGTAAAGGGCTATCATTTCTGATTTATAGGCACTAACCCCAGCAAAACCAAATCCATTTTCGATATCGCAATGAGTATCATTTGTGTGTAGAATTATAACTTCGTCAGACGCTACCGCGCTCACAGTAATCGAAGTTACACATAGCATAGAGAATACCATAATAATAGTTAAAATTCGTTTCATTTCATAAAACCTCCAAAAAATAATATACTTGAATTTATCATACTTTTGGCTAGTTGAAAAGCGAATTGTAGAAAGAATCGATATATTGCTGATAAGTTAGAACATAAAAAGAATGAGGTGATCAGGAACGTTAATGTTTTCTGATTGCCTCATTCTATTGTGTAGCTATGTAATTTAAAGATTTATCTATTTGTGTTTCTTGCCTGTCCACATACACATTATCATCGCAACTATTGCAACGATTGACCAAAATTTATGTTGTTTCATTCAAGGCACCTCCTTCTTTTGGAGCAGAAATCATAGGACGAGTAGATAAAGCGGCTAAGCTAAATGTGGAAGCATTATGTAGCCATGCGGCTGTGTTGTTAGTGATTACGCCTGTGATACCAAGTCCAATTAATGATGTGTTAAATCCTACGATAAAGTGGTAGTTATTATTAATGCGATTCATCAGCGCAGTAGCCAATCTTCTTGCATATACAATTTGTTCCAAGCTATCGGAATGAATAGCGATATCGGAAACTTCTCTAGCAATATCAGAAGAGCCATTTAAGGTCATGGACACATTGGCACAGCTAAGTGCAGGTGCATCGTTAATACCATCCCCTACCATTAATATTTTCTTGCCATCATCTTTTAACTGCTGAATTAGATTAGCCTTTCCATCTGGTAATATACCAGCATAATAGCAATCTAATCCTAGTTCTGTAGCAATATATTTAGCAGTGCTCTCGTTATCGCCAGTCATCATAATGATTTCCTTGATACCTTCGTCTCTAAGAGCAGAGATAGTAGAAGCAGCGTCAGCTCTAGGTGGATCACTTACGCAGATAACACCTACTAATTCCCCTTCTACAGCTAGATAAACAGCACTGTCTTTATTGATTCGTTGATCTAACAGGTTCATATCGATAGAAGGGAGTGGAATGTTTTCATCTTCAAAAATAAAGTGGCGACTTCCTATAATAGATCGCTTGCCGTGGTAACTACTAGCAATTCCATGAGCAACAATATATTCTACTTTTTCGTGTGCTTCTGGATGATGTAGTCCTTTTTTTGCGGCTTCTTCTACGATAGCGGCAGCAACACTATGTGGAAAATGTTCTTCTAGACATGCGGCAATGCGAAGAATCTTGTCTTCGTCATAGTTATCATGCGTAGAAATTATTTGTGATACCTTAGGCATAGCATTTGTTAAGGTCCCTGTTTTATCAAAGACAACCGTATCAACTTCGGATAATATCTCTAAATATTTTCCGCCTTTAATAACAATCTGATTCTGTGCAGCTTCACGTAGAGCGGTAAGAATTACTAATGGAGTAGTTAATTTAATCGCACAAGAGAAGTCTACCATAAGAACAGAAAGTGCTCGCGACATATTACCTGTTAGCAATAAAGTACCGAAGAAAGCACCAAAGCTTATTGGTACAATCCCATCCGCAAGACGTTCTGCGTTACTTTGGATAGAAGCTTTTGTATCTTCACTAGAATCAATCATCTCAATAATCTTAGAAATTCTAGAATCTGAACATAGAGTACGAACTTCGATATATAGATCACCCTCTTCGATTACCGTTCCGGCAAAGACTGTATTGCCACTACTTTTATGAACAGGTAATGGTTCACCAGTCATAGTAGATTCATTAATCATGGCATCACCGTTCACAATAGTGCCATCTACTGGAATCATACTACCAAGTTGTACATGAATAACATCCCCGACCTCTAACTCTTTCATCGGAATACTGATTTCTTCCTCATCCTTCACAAGCCATACTTGACTAATATTAATGGCCAAGCTACCAGCAAGGGCGCTTTTCGCACGGGCATTGGAATAATCCATAAGAAGATCAGATAGATTTAACATAAACATAATAGAAGAACTGGTTTTGTGATTGCCATAGCATAAGGATGCGGTAATAGCAGTTGCATCTAAAGTTTCTACAGTTAGTCGCCCGTGATAGCGGAAAGAGTATAATCCTTTGCGAATAAATCGACTTGCCCTAAACCAGACCCTTCCTTGACGAAGCGGGATAGGCAACATGAATGATGTGACAGGGCGAATTACAAAGTGATAAGCAGCTAATTTGAAGAATCGTTTTTTGAAGAGTGCGTTCATCTCTCTCTTTTTTTGTTCTTCATTAGGTGGTAATTCAGGTAATTCTGTTATCTGATAATTCTTCACGATAGAAAGAATTTCGTCGGCAGAAATAGAACTAGCTTGATAGGTGATTAATAATCCACCGTTCTGATAGTTCGCAAGAACCGTTTCAACGCCCGTACAAGAAAGGAGCATAGCTTCTAAGCCATACCCCTGTTTTTGATTGAAAATATATTTACCAAATCTTAGACGTAAGCGTTCTTGTTGGTTGCATATTATTTGAAATTTCATATATATCCTACCTATTCTGCAGCTTCTGCTTTAGCAGCCGCAAGAGCTTTTGCTTCTGCGCAGATATCCTCTGCTTCTTCACGGATGTTAGTGTATTCTTCTACTACACAATCCTTAGTCATCATACCTTGTGCAAGAGTTTTCACAACAGTTGCACGAGCTTTCTCGGTTTTCGCAACTTTAAGACCTACAATTCCTGTAACGATACCTCCTGCAAAGATGATTAGATTTTCTTTTTTAAATAAATCGCTCATTATTATTTATCCTCCTGTAAATTATTTTGTACTTATGATTTATTATAATACAAAAAAGGGAAAAGTACTAGCGTATTCATGCATATTTAATGATTATATACTACTCTATGTTCATGGAAAAATATATTTTCAATACAATGGATATCTATACTCACTAGTGGTAGAAAAGTAGGTCATAATAAAAAAAGTTAGTCTAAACTAACTTTCAATTGAAATAATATTTTAGTTGTAGTAGAATTATATATGAAATTTAAATCAAGGAAAGGTTGTAGCTATGTTAAATAAACATGGCATCAGATACGATGGATAATATTATTTTAGCATTTGGAATGACAGTGATAGCAGGATTATGCACAGGGATAGGGAGCTTGATTGCATTTACGTCTAAAAGCACTAACAAAGTATTTTTATCAGTTAGCTTAGGGTTCTCAGCCGGGGTAATGCTATATGTTTCTATGATAGAGATATTTGTAAAAGCACAAGAATCCTTGGTACTTGAATTAGGAGAAAAGCAAGGAGCAATTGCTACAGTAATCGCATTTTTTGGTGGGATGCTAGTAATTGCAATTATTGATAAATTGATTCCTAGTGAAGAAAATCCACATGAGATTCCACATGTGGAAGCGGTGGAAAGTAATGCGGATTATAAGAAGAATGATACGGATCAAGAGATGAGTCAAGATAAAAAACTTATGAGGATGGGTGTTTTTACTGCGCTAGCGATTGCGATTCACAATTTCCCAGAAGGGTTAGCAACATTTATTTCAGCGATGCAAGCACCAGAAATAGCTATTCCGATCGTGGTAGCGATTGCGATGCATAATATACCTGAGGGAATTGCAGTTTCCATACCAGTGTATCATGCAACAGGATCTAAGAAAAAAGCATTTATTTATTCCTTTGCGTCAGGGCTTTCGGAACCGATTGGAGCATTGCTTGGATGGTTGGTTTTAATGCCGATTATGAACGATATGGTTTATGGAATCATTTTTGCTGGAGTGGCAGGAATTATGGTATTCATATCTTTGGATGAACTTTTGCCATGTGCACAAGAATATGGGAAACATCATCACTCTATGTATGGGTTAATTAGTGGGATGATTGTTATGGCAATAAGTTTATTGTTATTTATATA
>JAWXVA010000167.1:0-4094 GCA_044425815.1 Eubacteriales bacterium | reverse complement strand
CTAGATTCGCCGCTTCTTCTGGCACTTCATATGCTTCTGATAATCGCATGATAGTTCTATCATCTTTTTTCGCTGTTCCATTGTAAAATACTACAAAGTTAGGATTTGGTAATTTCACTAACTTACTACCATAGAGATTACTATCCTCTGTCATGCCTGAGTATACATTGCTAATGTATAAAAATATCATTCTTCATACTCATGTATATCACATCTTCTAATGTGTTAATCTCTAATAGCTCTGGATCTCGATAATCTCTGCCGCTTATCGCATTGTAGAGACTCAGTAGTTCTTCCTTTCCCGAAAATATCATTCGGAATAAGCTGTCTTTGTAGTTTCTGTTAATGGTTTTATTCATTCATTGTCCTCCTTGTGGTGCAAGAAAGGAATAGAATCAAAACATTATTTCGTCTAATGTTTATACGTATTCTTTCAATGAATAAAGATAGCGTTCTCTCATCTAATTAACTTCCTGCATATTTTAGTTTATCTGGGTTTCGTAAGCATGAAGTTTGTGTAGACTTTACATTAGATATGTAATGAGATTCGCTTGATGCGATAGATATTTAGAACTTCTGTGATAATCAATGGATTATCTGTATGCTTGGTAGTATTGTAACACTGGGCAAATCATAATTCAATAAAAATATTTGAATTCTGCCAGCTTCCTATTCTAACGTGAAATAATACGTGCCACTCTTTCGAGTGGCACGTATTATACTAACAGTCATTGACCATCATTTATTCTTTATTTTAATTACCAATAGAACATAATATTCAAATCTAAGCTTCCACTGTATCCTGATAAGCTACCTACTGAAGTATATTGCCACACATGATATGAGTCATCTGGTCTCCAATCTGCCATCGGCAAACCATTATTGGTTCCGTATCTAGCTATCCACTTATAATAGCTATTTAGCGAACTACTAGTCAAATAGTTATTCCAATAATTCATATTCGCGTAGACACCAGCTTTATATCCTGCTGCCTCTATCATTTGGCAACTAGTTAAGGCTATGGCATTCAAATCTACTGATCCACCTTTTTCTTCAATATCAACATATACTGGCAGTGTTGGATTGGCTCCTGCTGCTTTAATTGTTGCTAGTGCAAATGTCATTTGCTGCTGTGCCTCTGCCGTCGTTGTCGCTGTACTGTAATGATAAATCCCATATGGTATTCCCATGCTATTGAGTGTCGCTACATAACTATCGAATTGGGTATCCTTCAGGGTGAATCCATAAGAAGATCGAATAATAACAGCATCTACGTTGTTCGAATTAATTACTGTCTTCAAATCAATTCCTGCCTGCCATTTGGAGATATCCATAACAAGTAAGTTTCCGCCACTTACCGATACGCCATTTGTATCATACACCACTTTCGTACCTGTACTTGTAATGCTCCATCCTGGCACACTTGTGGATGCTGGAACAGTTGCGGTTGTTGCTGCTCCCACATATAGTCCTGCTGCATCATATACATACACGTGGGTGTTGTATGTACCGCTTTCATATTTATGATCCGAAGTTTTGATATATACAATCGCTTGTCCATTGCTTACTGTTCCTTCATGCCACTTGATATCATCTTGTCCATTATAAGAAGTCCATGTAGGGAATAGTACTGAACTTACTCCATAATCATCGCTTACATCACAAGTAACAATGTATCCCGATGCACTTATGTCGGTTATAGTCACATTTGATACAGTTGGTGCCTCATTATATATCGTTCCATTCACAGCCGTCATTGCATATTGTCCTGACGCATCATATACATAGATATGAGAGATATATAACCCCGTCTCATAATTATGATTTGCAAAATCTACTTCTACTGTTGCAACTCCGTTACTTACTGTACCTTCATACCATTTAATATCATCTTGACCATTCGCTAATGTCCATGTTGGAAACATTACTGAGCTAATCCCATAATCATCACTCACTGGTATTTGTATCGTATACTTTCCTCCGCTTGTCGTTACAGTAGGTTCCCCTATTTCTGGAGCATTATTGTAAATAGTTCCATTCACTGCTGTTAAAGCATATTTCCCTGCCGCATCATAAGCATAAATATGAGAGATATATAGTCCCGTTTCATAATTGTGATTCGCAAAATCTACTTCTACTGTTGCAACTCCATTACTTACTGTTGCCTCATACCACTTGATATCATCTTGTCCATTCGCTAATGTCCATGTTGGAATCATCACTGAACTCACTCCATAGTCGTCACTTACTGGTACCTTGATACTATACTTCCCACCGCTTGTAGTCACTGTCGGCGTTCCTATCACCGGTGCGTCATTCGTAATCGTCGCACTTGCACCTGTCACTGCATATTTCCCTGCTCCATCATATACATAAATATGGGTAACGTAGTTTCCTGTCTCGTAGTTATGATTCTTGAAATCCACCTCTACTGTCGCAATTCCATTACTCACTGTTCCCGTATACCACACGATATCATCTTGTCCATTGGCAGATGTCCATGTTGGGAATTTTATGCTACTTATTCCATAATCGTCGCTTACTGGTACCTTGATTATATACTTCCCGCCGCTAGTAGTCACTGTCGGTGTTCCTAATACTGGTGCATCATTTGTAATCGTCGCACTTATGGTTGCCACCGTATACTTTCCTAATGAATCATAGGCATAAATATGAGTGATATAAGTACCAGTTTCATAATTATGATCCTTAAAATCTACTGTAAGTGTCGCAACTCCATTACTCACTGTTCCTTCATACCATATAATATCGTCTTGACCATTTGCTGATGTCCATGTTGGAAATTTCACACTGCTTAATTCGTAATCATCACTAACAGCTACTTTGATTGTGTACTTTCCACCGCTTGTTGTAACTGTTGGTGTTCCTAATACTGGAGCAGCATTTGCTGTAATTGTTCCTGTCACCCCCATTACAGTACATTCTCCATCAGAATTATATGCATAAATATGTGTCGTGTATGTACCTGTTTCATAATTATGATTTTTGAAATCAATTTCTAGTGTATAAGTATCTCCTAATTTGCTTCCTGTATACCATTGAATATCATCTTGTCCATTACTATCACTCCATGTTGGAAATTTCACTTCCGATATTCCTACACTACTTGTAATATCCACACTAATGGTAATTTTTCCTGCCCCTGAAGACACTGTTGGTGTTCCAATTACAGGTTTCGTACTTACTACTGCCGCACTGCTAAAAGCTGTCACACTAAACAATGTCGCTTGAGTCAGACTTGGTGATATGTTTTCTAATTCATCTTCCGATTCATCCTCTTGATCTACACTTTCTAATTCATACGTCGAAAAATCATACGTCGCATATGACTGCTCTCCTATCACCTCTATACGTGTTCTATATTCTCCGCTTTGGTTATCAAAGTTCTTAATATCTAAGACATAAGTAACCTCATTAGTTTCTGCATTAAGCTGTAGTTCTTCAGAGTAAATATCTTCTTCTGACGCAACATACATCTCTGATACTGCATCGTAGGACTCTTCCTCTATATTCCAACTAGATGCAAAAATTTCATCCCCATCTTGTAGATTCTGTATCGTGAGCTTGAATTCATAAGTCCCCTCAACCTCTGTAATGGTAGGCGTTCCAAATTGTATCGCTTCCACTACATCTAATTCATCTATTTCTTCCAAATCACCTGTATTCGTTGTACTCTCTAAGGTACCTGCATCTTGCGAATCTCCTTGTACCTCTGTCTCTACATAATCTCCTGTGATGGTGCTTATTTCCGAATCATTTTCTGTAGCAAATGCAACGATATCTAGCTGTGTGCATATAATTGCTCCGCATAATACTAATGCTAGATATTTTTTTATACTAATCTTCTTGTTCTTCAAAATCATATTCTTTTCTCCTGCGCTTACGTTCTAATTCTCTTTGTCTTCTATTGTAACTTGTTACAACTTTCAAGTCAAACGCCTCACATGCATTTCCAGGATAAACGCATCAATTATCGAGTGAAAAGATATTATTCTTTTCATTCGGTATTTTTTATGATATAATGTATTACATAGAATGTAATACATTGGAGGTTTTCATGGCAAATTATCCAG
>JAWXVA010000039.1:0-22641 GCA_044425815.1 Eubacteriales bacterium | reverse complement strand
GGTGCTTTTTCATACATCTCGTATGCCTCATCACCAACAGCAAAAATATTCTTTTTATCTTTAATAGCCAGAACATTTTTTACTTTATATATATCATGTGCTTTATTATCGTATATTTTGATTTCATATGAACCTAAATCAAGACCATAAATATTTCTAGCCATTTTTTCTCCTTCTTGCTACAGAATTTTCTTTTCACAGAAACTTATATAACAATTGTCTCCTATAATGATGTGATCTAATAAATTAATACCTATTAAATCACCTGCTTCTTGTATCCGTTTTGTAATAAGGATGTCTTGCTTACTAGGGGTTGGATCACCGCTTGGATGATTGTGTAGTAATATAATAGATACAGCACCCATGTGTAGTGCATCTATGAACATTTCCCGTGGGGAAACAACGGTGCTGTTTACAGTTCCCTTAGTTAAAATTTTTTCACCAATTAATTTTGAGCGCGTATTCAAAAACAATAATTTCATATTCTCTTGCGAACAATGGCGCAAATCTTCCATATAATATTCAGCAATTGATGCAGGATTTTGGAATGATAACCCTGGTGCCGCATATGCTTTAGAAAGACGTTTTGCTAATTCAGCAATGCATAGAATTTGAAGTGCTTTAACATTACCTACTCCTTTTACTCTTAATAATTGATGGTAAGTCCATTGGTGGATATTTATAATACCATTTTGTTTGAATTTTGAGTATAACAAGTGGTTAGCTAATTCTAATGCAGTTAATCCGCGAGTTCCATTTCGCAAAATCACAGCTAATAGTTCGCTATCGCTCAATGACGATGCCCCAAGTTTCTCACACTTTTCATAAGGACGTTCCTGGGTTGGAATGTCCTTCATCGTTGTATTTTGTTTCATTTTTTCTGTAGACTCAATATCCATTATCAAAAACTCTGTTCATTCTAACACATTTTAAAAATAGTGTATAGAGTGGTGATATTAATTTTTTGTGAAGGTATCCGTATTATTTTGTCGGTTTATAGAGAACTGCAAGGGCTTCGAAAACCTTGATTCCATCTATAGCGGCAGAGGTGATTCCTCCTGCATAGCCAGCTCCTTCTCCGCAAGGGTATAGTCCTGTAACATCGCTTTCTAGCACTTTGTTTCTAAGGATTCTGATAGGGGAAGAGGTGCGAGATTCTATCCCTGAAAGTAAAACATCAGGACTTGAAAAATACTTGATTTTCTTGCCGAATATTTGGATTCCTTCTTCTATAGAAGAGGCGAGGAAATCTGGTAAAATCTGTCGTAAATTTACGAGCGAAAATAATCCTTTGATTTCTGGAGTTATAGAACCATATGTAGTTGATGGTTTGTTTTTACAAAAATCACCAAATAATTGTACTGGAACTAGGCCATTTGCAAGTTGAAACGCTTTTCGCTCCAACGCTTGTTGATAATACATGCCTGCGAGTGGGTGAGATATGTATTCGTCTTTTTGGTAATCTTCTGGTTGAATGGTTACGACGATAGCGCTATTAGCATTCTTACTACTTCGATCACTATAGCTCATTCCATTTACAGCAAGTAAGCCTTGCTCGGATGAAGCATTAACTACGTAACCGCCAGGGCACATACAAAAACTATATACGCCTCTTTTTGACGGCAACGTAGCAGTTAGTTTATACGGTGATGCTGGTAAAACAGATGGATACTGTTCACCGTACTGCGATTGATTAATTGTTTCTTGCAAATGCTCTACTCGTACTCCTATGGCAAAAGATTTCGGTTCCATTGCGATTTGCTTCTTATATAATGCCTCGAATGTATCACGAGCGCTATGACCGATTGCAAGGATTACTACTTCGGAATTTATCTGATCAATATCATTTATTAAAACACCGGAAATCTTCTTGTCTTCGATTATTAAATCTGTAACTTTCGAGTGAAAACGAACTTCTCCACCTAATTCGATGATATGATTTCTCATGTTGCGTACAACGTCAATTAGAATATCTGTTCCGATATGTGGCTTACTATCATATAAAATTTCTTCAGGTGCACCATGCGCTACAAATGTTTCTAACACATGTTTATTTCTTCCAAACGGATCTTTTACTCCAGTGTTCAATTTTCCATCAGAAAAAGTACCTGCCCCTCCTTCTCCAAACTGAACATTTGATTCGGGATTTAATAGCCCCGTATTCCAGAAGTGTGTTACGTCTTCGATACGCTCTTCTACGGATCCACCGCGTTCTAATACGATAGGACAATATCCTGCAAGTGCTAATTCGTATGCACAGAATAATCCAGCAGGACCTGAACCCACGATGACTGGTGGAGCGTTCAAAACCGTAGTTCCAGTCTGAGGAAATTCATACTTAGAACAATTAGTTGACATAATGTTATTATGTTTACTTCCACTAAAGTGTTTTAGTATTTTGCTTTCGTTTTCCACTTCTGCATAAACAGAATATACATAGTAAATATCAGGCTTTTTTCGAGCATCGATTGATTTTTTTTCAATAGACCATTCTCGAAGCTCCTCTTTCTTTATTCTTAAAGTGTTTAAAATTAGTTGTGTCAATTCTTGTTCAGTGTGTGTAACCTTTAATTTTAATTGTGTTATTTTTATCATATGACTCCTATTTGATTTTGGCCGCCTGTGTACCAGCTAACAACCCGCTAGCCCAAGCGAAATGTAAATTGTATCCACCGCAAATACCATCTATATCTAGTAACTCGCCTGTAAAATATAGCTTGGAATGGAATTTTGATTGTAATTCGTAAGTGATTTCTTGAATTGGTATTCCACCTGCCGTTACTTGCGATTGCTTGAAATCTTTACAATCCTTAATTGTTACAGAGAAGGTTTTACTGATTCTTACGAGCTTTTCAATTTCTTGCTCGGTTACGTTGTTTGTCAACTTCTTTTCGTCTATATGAGCAACGTCTAATAGAAAAGAAGCTAATTTATCTTTAAAAACAGTATTTAAATATTGCTTCATCGATCTATTTACAAGTAATACTCTTCTATCTAAAAGTATGTTCAAAAATTCTTCTGGTGTGTAGGAAGGCATAAAGTCGATAGAAACGGAATAGCTTGATGCATCGTGTTTTTTATTTTTTTTCATTTCGTGTGTAAGTATGCGACTGATTTGAAAGATTGGAATACCTGACAGTCCATAGTCTGTTAATTGTAATTCGCCGCTTTCTGTACGAACTGCGGTATCATTAATGTAGGCTGTGACAGAAGCTTCAGCTCTAATCCCTGCTAGATTTTTGAAAAATTTCCCCTGCCCTATCAATGGAACAAGAGCTGGAGACAAAGAAGTAATATGATGGTTTAGATGTTTGATTAAGGAGAATCCATCCGTCTGATTTTGCTTGGTCAATCCTGATTTTCCACCAGTGGAAAGTATGAGAACATCGCTGTATAAAGTGAATTGTTTGCTAGATTCTTCTTCGAATTTCATTACGGTTACTTTATAGTCCCAATCTTTTTCGCCGTGGTTACTAACAGATTCATTTTTGTGTGTGATTTCTAGCGCTACAGTATTGAGATGAATTGTAACGCCTAGATAATCCAATTCGCTAACTAAGGCGTCACGTATACTTGTAGCTTGTTCTGTGAAAGGATACAGATAGCCATTTCTACTCTTAGAGGAAATTCCGATGCTTTCGAAGAAATTTAGTATAGCTTGCGTTGGATAATCAGAAAGTATGCTATTTAAAAAAACGTGATCTTCGCAGTAATAATGTTCTGCGGACAGTTCCATGTTTGAGAAATTACAGCGCCCATTACCGGTAGCTAATATTTTCTTTCCTAACACACTTTGTTGTTCAATAAGCGTTACATTTGCTCCGCTTCGAGCTGCGGAAATGGCGGCAACCATCCCTGATGCACCGCCGCCGATAATCAATACATTATTTATCATAGTGTGACTATTCCTTTTCTTACTAAAAATTCTAAACTCATGGTAATCCCTAATTTTGCATGAGGGTAGGTAAGACCACCTTGAAAAAATACTGCATAAGGTGGTTTGATTGGTCCATCGGCGCTAAGCTCAATGGAAGAGCCTTGTACAAAAGCACCTGCAGCCATAATCACATCACTATCGTATCCTGGCATGGCCCAAGGTTCTGGGGTAACATAGCTGTCTACTGGTGCAGCGGCTTGAATGCCTTGGCAAAATGCTATCACACCTTCTTTGGTACCTAGTTCTACTGCTTGTATAATATCATTGCGTTGTTCGCTGGAATTAGGGACAACAGGAAAACCTAGCTTTTCATAAATGTTTGCGGCCAATATAGCGCCTTTTAAAGCACTAGCTACCACTGTTGGTGCTAAGAAGAAACCTTGGAAGAAAGATTGCATTACACCTAGAGAGGCGCCTACTTCTTTTCCGAGTCCTGGAGCTGTGAGACGATAACCACATTGTTCGATTAATGATTCTTTTCCGGCAATATACCCACCAATTGGGCTCAGTCCACCACCAGGATTTTTGATTAACGATCCTACTACTAAATCTGCACCTACATCACTTGGCTCGATAGTATCGACGAATTCACCGTAGCAATTATCCACCATTACAATGATGTCGCTTTTGATTTCTTTGATAAATGATATCAATTCTCCGATTTGTTTTACTGAAAAACTAGGTCTAGTTTTATATCCCTTGGAACGTTGGATGGTAACCATGCGAGTTTTTTTGTGTATTGCTTTTTTTATTGAGGGGTAATCAAAGGTTCCATCTTCTAGTAAATCTACTTGGTTGTATTGAATTCCGTACTCAGCAAGCGATCCTTTGGAATCTCGAATTCCTATTACTTCTTCCAGCGTGTCATATGGTTTTCCGACTGGGGATAATAGTGTATCTCCAGGTCGCAAAATAGCTGATAGGGTGAGTGATAATGCATGTGTGCCACAAGTGATTTGTGGTCTGACTAGAGCTGCTTCTGTATGAAATACACTTGCGTATACCGCTTCGAGTGTATCCCGTCCAAAATCATTGTAACCATAGCCACTTGCATAATGAAAACAAGCTTCATTTACTTTGTTTTCTTGCATTGCTTGTATGACTTTTAATTGATTGTACTCTGCGATTTCATCAATAAGATCAAATCGATTTTTAAGTTCTTTTGCTATTTCGTTAACAAAGGTAGATACATCCTCTGAAATCCCGAGCTTTTGATACATAATATTTAATGACATTATAATAAGTTCCTTTCTTTAACTACTGCTAATATTTGTGCTAATACATCATTTTCATCGTAGTTATAATCTTTTTTGTTGATCCAGATTACATCACGCTCACGTTTAAACCAAGTTAGTTGACGCTTTGCAAAATGTCTAGTATCTCGTTTTAATATATGAATCGCTTCATCTAAGGTACATTCGTTCGCTAGATAGCTTGCGATTTCTTTATATCCTAACCCTTGCATAGAAACAAGGTTTCTGTGATAGCCATTATCTAATAATTGTTTTACTTCCCTTAATAGACCTTGTTCAACCATGGTGTCAATGCGTGAATCGATGCGAGTGTATAATTGCTCTCGTTCATCGTTTAGTACAAAATAGCATGCGTTATACGGTGAACTCTTTTGGCGTTCTGTTTCGTTGTGTGTGGAAATCTTTTCGCCTGTTTCATGGAAATATTCTAATGCTCGTAAGACGCGTTTGGTATTGTTTTGGTGGATAGCAAGTGCGGCTTCAGGATCTACACTCGCTAGTTTTTGGTGTAACTCTGTAGCAGTCAAGGTCGAGGCTAGCGCTTCTAATTCGTCTCGATAAGGATGCCCCTCTGTTTGGGTAAAGTCAATATCGTATAAAATTGCTTGTATATAAAAACCAGTGCCACCAACTATGATTGGAATTTTTCCTTTTTCATAAATTGTGTTTATGGCCTCAGTAGCTTTATCCTTAAAAATTGCGACATTAAATTCTTCATCAGGAAGTAAGGTGTCAATTAAATGATGTGATACCCCATCCATTTCTTTTTGTGTGATTTTAGCTGTTCCGATATCCATATATTTGTATACTTGCATTGAATCGGCAGAAATAATTTCTCCGTTAACAGATTTTGCTAAACCAATAGAAGCTTTTGTCTTTCCGACAGCGGTTGGTCCAGTTAAAATGATGATTGGTTTCTTTTTCATGCTACTCTCCATCTATAGAATTCTTTTGAATTTCTTTTCCATTTCTTTTTTAGAAATTGCGATAATTGTAGGGCGTCCGTGCGGACAATGAAATGGATTCTCTAGCCCTAGCAAATCGGTGATGAGCTGTTCCATCTCGCTTGCAGAGATATTTGAATTTCCTTTTACTGCAGCTTTACATGACATAGAAGCTATTTTTTCTATGATGCGCTCAGTAGGCAAGTGTTGCATAGTGGTTGCTGATAATTCGTCTAGCATATCTATGAATAATTCCTTTTTTGCAATCGAAAATAAATTAGCAGGAATACCACGAATTGCATAGGCATCACTTCCGAAAGTCTCTAATTCGAATCCGATTTCTGTGAATTTATCTATATTGAGTTCAAGCAGTTCTTTTTCTTGCATGCTTAACGTCAAGACGATAGGTGGACTGATATATTGTGTATCAAACGATTTGTTCTTCCAGTTTTTAATAGTTCGTTCATAAAGAACCTTTTCGTGTGCTGCATGTTGGTCGATAATATAGAGTTGTTCTTTATATTCTATCATCCAGTATGTTGAAAATACCTGACCGATTAGCCGATATTCTTGTTCGACTTTTATCTCTAACATGTGCTCTTCGAACATATTTAATTGTTGAGAAACAGATTCCTCGTTAGAGGATTTTGCGTACTCGATAGCTTTTGCTATTTTATCCTGTATCACAGGGGAATCTTTTTTAAAAACACTGCTTGTGCTTTCGACTTCAGCTGAAGACATACGATGGTGATATGAATTTACCCGATCTTGCATTTTTGACATGAAATAATCAAGGTTTTCATTCTCTTCTTTTGCTGTAAGTGAACTTCCGTATCGATTAGTATTTTTATGAGGTTTACATATAATATTATTATTGTCAACCTCGCGAGTGCTATTTTCTTCTTTTTTCTCAATATCGTAAGCTATCTTTTTTTCGGGTTGAATTGAATTGCTAGCTATGTTTAATTTATTTGTATCATCTGATGGAGCATAGATAGCAGATTCTTTTAATGGCTGAAGTTGAGGGATACTTACAGTGGATAAATTGTTCTGATATATAGCGGTTGTTTTTTCATCTAATGTTATTTCGGAAATCATTTTTTTCGTTGATAAAGTCTTTTGAATAACCTGATAGATCTCGTTGTAAACTAAATTTTGCTCGGTAAATCGCAGTTCCATTTTCGTAGGGTGTACATTTACATCAATTACAGTAGTATCCATTTCAATATGCAACACTGTAAACGGATATCTATGTTGCATAGAGTATCCCTTGTACCCGTCTTCTATTGCTTTAGAGATTGTGCTGCTTTTTACATAGCGTCCATTGATAAAATAATTTTCATAATTGCGATTTCCTCTTGATATATCAGGCTTCCCAATAAATCCAGAAATCTTTATATTATCAGAAGTATAGTCTACGGGGATTAGATTATTTGCAATATCTCTCCCATAAATATGATAAATAATATCTTTTAGTATTCCATTTCCTGAAGTATGTAACTTTAACGTCCCATTATTTATAAATTGAAATGCAATTTTAGGATGTGATAAAGCAAGTCGAGTTACAAGTTCGCTAATATGACTTGCTTCTGTACTAGCTGTTTTTAAAAATTTACGTCTCGCTGGAATATTATAAAATAACTGTCTCACTAGAAAAGTGGTTCCGTTATTTACAGCAGCATCCTGAAACGATTGTTCAATACCACCATGGATGCTATAGGAACTTCCTACGGATTCGTCTTCTTGTTTTGTCAATAATTCTACTTGTGCAACGGAAGCAATACTTGATAGCGCTTCCCCGCGAAAACCGAGTGAATCGATAAAAGATAAATCATCAATAGTTCGAATTTTACTAGTAGCATGGCGTAAAAATGCACATGGAATATCATCTTTTTCGAAACCGTTACCATTATCTGTAATACGTATAAATGCAATTCCGCCTTCTTTTATTTCGATTACAACACTAGTTGCGCCAGCATCAATCGCATTTTCAACTAATTCCTTTACTACGGCCGCAGGACGTTCTATAACTTCTCCCGCAGCGATTTTATCAATTGTAATTTGATCTAATATTTGGATTTTTGACATGATTATTTCCTACCATCTATTTTTAAGCTTGTTTTGTAATTTGTTCAATGTATTTAATGCGTCGATTGGTGTTAATGTACCAATATCAATTTTTTTCAGCTCCTCTAATACATCATCATCTTTGACTGTATCAAACAATGAAATCTGGGCTAAATCGACTTCGTCATACCGTTTAGATTTGTGAGGTTTATGACTAGAAGCTTCAGTATGTTTTATATCTCTTAATTTATGGATGATATCAGCATCTCCTAGATCGGCAACAATTTCTTTTGCACGTTCTATTACATTTTCAGGAACACCAGCTAATTTCGCTACTTGAATCCCATAACTTTGATCGGCGCCACCTTTTACTATTTTCCGTAAAAAGACAATATCGTCTCCGTTTTCTTTGACAGCAATGCAATAATTATTTACTCCTGCTATTTTTCCCTCTAATTCGGTTAATTCGTGATAATGTGTAGCAAACAGAGTTTTTGCACCTAATAATTTTGTATTACTAATATGTTCTACAACAGACCAAGCGATAGAAAGCCCATCAAAGGTACTGGTTCCACGGCCAATCTCGTCGAGAATTAGCAAACTTTTACTAGTAGCATTTCGTAAAATATTGGCTACTTCTGTCATCTCTACCATAAATGTACTTTGTCCAGAGGCTAAATCATCTGATGCACCAACACGTGTGAAAATTCTATCAACAACACAGATATTTGCTTTAGAAGCAGGAACAAAGGACCCTATCTGTGCCATTAAGGTAATTAAAGCGGTTTGTCTCATATAAGTGGATTTTCCAGCCATGTTTGGCCCAGTAATAATGGAAACTCGATTTTGTTTTTCATCTAAGTATGTATCATTTGCAATAAACATATCGTTTGGGATCATTCTTTCTACAACAGGATGTCTACCATCTTTGATATCTAAAATACCTTTTTCGTTCATCGTAGGGCATATGAAATTATTTCGTTCAGCTACCAGTGCAAGCGAAGTAAAGGCATCTATCTGTGCGATGTATCTTGCAGTTTGCTGTACACGGAGAACTTCGGCTCCTATCTTGCTTCTTATCTCACAGAATAATTCATATTCTAGCGCATATAACTTATCTTCTGCACCCAAAATCGTATCTTCTAATTCTTTTAGTTTGGGAATGATAAATCGTTCAGCATTCGCCAGTGTTTGTTTTCTTGTATAATAATCTGGTACAAGATCTTTATAGGAATTAGTGACTTCTAGATAATAACCAAATACTTTGTTATATTTAATTCTTAAGTTTTTGATACCAGTTTTTTCGCGTTCCTCTTCCTCTAAACTAGCTAACCAATCTTTTCCTTCAGACTTTGCGGCACGTAGCATATCGACGTCTTGGTTATATCCGCTTTTTATAATTCCTCCTTCTTTCATTGCAAGAGGTGGTTCTTCATCTATGGCAAAATCAATTAATGAGTATAAATCTTGTAATGGGTCAAATGACTGATATAATTCGGTCGTTAAAGGGGCGTTCATATCGGCAAGAATGTACTTGATATGTGGCAACATGGCAAGGGAAGATTTTAAAGAAATCAAATCTCTTGGGTTGGCTGATTGATAAGTAACACGGCTAATTAAACGCTCTAAATCATAAATAGGCATCAAATATTCACGAATTTCTTCTCGGTTGATTACTTGCTCTTTCCATTCACCAACTACCTCTAATCTAGCTTCTATCATGGATTTATCAATGAGTGGCTGCTCTACAAACTTACGTAAAAGTCTTGCTCCCATAGCGGTTTTTGTTTTGTCTAATACCCAAAGTAAAGAACCACGTTTTTGCTTTTCACGTAGTGTTTCACATAATTCTAGATTACGTCTAGTAGAACTGTCAATCATCATATATTTTCCAGTCGAATAGCAAATAATGGAACTTATATGGGATAAATCTGTTTTTTGTGTTTCATATAAATACTGCAATAAACTTCCAGCTGCAATGATGCCACTATCATAATCTTTTAATCCAAGTGCATCTAAACTGGAAGTATGAAAGTGCTTGGATAGTAATGAAATACAATTCACATCATCAAAATACCATGAATCAAGTGCATAAGTAGCTATATTTAATCGGTTTTTCACTTCTTCTATATCGGTACCACTCATAAAGAATGGTTCATTACAAATAATTTCGGCTGGAGTGATTTTGTTGATTTCATCCAATAACTTTCGGCTATCTTCTATCTCCGTAACCATAAATTCCCCAGTAGTTACATCTCCAATTGCTACACCGAATTTGTTGGCAATATATGTGATACTCATAATATAATTATTGCGGGATTCATCTAAAGCAGAGGCATTAAAATTCGTACCAGGAGTCACGACACGTACTACTTCACGTTTTACAATTCCTTTGGTAGTTTTTGGATCTTCTACTTGTTCACAAATCGCTACTTTATAGCCTTTACTTACAAGGCGGTTTAGATATACTTCAAGTGCATGATGTGGAACTCCACACATAGGAGCACGCTCTTCTAATCCACAACTTTTACCGGTTAAGGTAATCTCCAATTCTTGTGTCACGGTGATGGCATCATCAAAAAACATCTCATAAAAATCACCTAATCTATAAAATAGAATACAATCGTTGTATTCTTTCTTGGTTTCCATATACTGTTGCATCATTGGTGTTAATTCAGCCACATCTATCTCCTTTGCTACCTTAATCTTTCGTTTACATTACATTATAACATTATTTGAGGAGTGATTAAAGAGTGAAAATGAAGTTGTTATCAGAAGCATGTTTAGTGATTATAAAGTACTTTGGACACCCATTTTGCAATGCAAATAGCAAATGCACATAAAAAAGCAAAGAGGATTGTAAACAACAAGCTTACTTGCCCCCAAAGTTGTAATCGTCTGTCACTATAATCCCATACATTCCAATTTAATAATTTGTTTACGAGCATACCTGTTAGAAATTCACTGCACGACACAAATGTAATAGAACGTAATAATTGAATCCAGTAAGGGGTCTTCCATTCGCACCATTGCCCTTGTAAGCCTATAAAGATCATACAGATTCCACCTAAGACAAACATGGTCCAATGCGAAAAACCACGGAATATTATTTCTATTCCGTAGTAGATGGTGCCACCTAAACCACCTAAAAATAGTATATTGCTGATTTTCTTCATAAAAAATGCCCTTTCTATATACCTGTATGGTATATAGTCTGAGCATTTTTCGTCTTAATATGTATGGTTTGTTGGATCCTAGTTATCGATTCTTGTTCCCATATAATAAAAACCTTTGCATTTTGTCAATTCAACTGAGACAATTTTTCCAATGAGACTACAATCACCTTCAAAATGAACTAGAATATTATTGCTTAAACGTCCCGTAACTAATTTTTCATCATGATCATTCATTGATTCAACAAGAACATCTTGCACTGTGCCTTCATGAACGGATACAACTTCTGATGAAATTCCTTGCACTTTGCTTAGTAAACGATCAAATCGTGCTTTAATCACATCTTCAGATACTTGATTTTCCATAATTGCAGCTGGAGTTCCGGTTCTCTTTGAATATATAAATGTAAAAGCACTGTCGTAGCGTACTTGTTCTACCACGTCCATAGTTTCGTTGAAATCCTCTTCTGTTTCGCCAGGGAATCCAACAATAATGTCTGTAGTTAATGAAATGTCAGGAATCGCTTCCTTTAATTTTCTTGCAACCTCTAAATAAGATTCCTTGGTGTAAACGCGGTTCATTTTCTTTAAAATATCAGAACTACCAGACTGAAGTGGCAAGTGCATATGTTTACAGATTTTTTTTGAATTTTTCATTACTTCAATTAGTTCATCCGATAAGTCTTTTGGATGTGAGGTCATAAAACGAATGCGTTCTAAACCATCTATTTCCTCAATCATAGTCAGTAACTTCGCAAAAGTTATCGGCGTGTCTAGTGTTTTGCCGTATGAATTTACGTTTTGTCCAAGAAGCATTACTTCTACGACTCCATCTGCTACTAACTTTTTGATTTCAGCAACAATATCTTCTGCCTTACGACTGCGTTCGCGACCACGAACATATGGCACGATGCAATAACTACAGAAATTATTACATCCAAAGGTGATATTTACACCTGATTTAAAGCTGAATTTACGTTCACTTGGCAAATTTTCAACGATTTTATCTGTGTCTTTCCAGATATCGATTACCATTCGTTTTGAATCAAGGCTAGTTGCTACAAGTTCAGCAAATTTGTAAATATTATGCGTTCCAAAAATCAAATCCACATAACGATAGCTAGTTTTCAATTTTTCTACTACTTCAGGTTCTTGCATCATACATCCACATAAAGCAATCATCATAGTAGGATTTTTCTTTTTATATGTACTTAATTGACCAAGTCGTCCGTATACTTTTTGATTTGCATTTTCTCGAACAGTACAGGTGTTGTAGATTACGAAATCTGCTTTTTCAGTATCCGTCTCTTTGTATCCAATCTGTTCTAAAATACCTACTAATTTTTCGGAATCTCTGGCATTCATTTGACATCCGAAGGTTGTGACACAGAATGTCAAATCTCTTCCTAATTCTTTCGTGATATTCAGAACTTTTTCACGAGCTTTCGCAATGTAATAATACTGTCTTTCTGGTTCTTGTTCTGGCGCTTCTTTTGTTAAATCTATATTGTAGTCTACTAAATTCATCTTTCCTCCTATACGAACTGATTCAATTCATCATCGTATGTGTAATCAATCGTATGTAATTTCTCTATCATGGTATCTCTGTCTATATTCATATCTTCGCACAAATGATCTAAAGAAGTGTAATAATCACGTAATTTCGTATTTATAACACTTAATAACATCACAGGATCATTCGGCAAAGTACTAATTCCCTTTATTTTGTCCAAATCGTTCACCTAAATTGGTCAAAGAGCCATCTTTTTCTTGAATGGTAATATTATCTAATTGACCTTTGATATTTTGTTTCATAGTTTCAATATACTCTCTTCTAAGGATTGCTTGTTCCTCTTTTTCAGGATCAGTTAGTCCTTCAGCTTTCGATTTTCTATATAATTCATTGATGCGTTTGATTTTTTCTTCGTTCACGTTTGTTTATCCTTCCTATACTAATATCTTAACGTACCTATATTACAACAAAAGCTAGGAAAAGTCCATATTTCCTAGCTAGAATAATTCTCTAAGAACCCATAGAGTTCTTCTATTGTCCGTACGTATTTTCCGTTTTGAATTTCTTTCTGCATCGTTTCACTTAATTGACTTAAAAGAATATCTGTTTCTTCAAATAAGGTTACTCCATCAACAAGGTATACGACGACATATCCATCTTTTTCATATAAATAATATCCTTCAGATATAACATCATCACTATTAGAATTAATGATTTCAATTTCTTCATCGCTATCAAGTGCAGCATATTTGTCAATTTCATATGCATGCTGAAACGAATAAAAATATAAAAATGCTATTACAAATGAAGTTAACAAAATAAAATAACTAATACTGTATCTAAATTTCATAATCTCACCTCTTAGACACAGTATTAGCATATTTAAGGAATTATATACATATTTATAATAGATGTAATTTATTTAGTAAACGAACTAAGGCAGCTCCTTTTGGTAAATCATATATATCATCTTCAGGCAATGCCCCTGTTTTAATCAATGCGATTCCATATGTGATTATTGCGATAATCATCGAAGCAATAATGGATAGGTTTGCACTAACAATATATTGTAATCCGTAATACACCGCATACGATACAGCGCCCATAATAGCTGCGGAGGCAAGCGGCAATAGAAATGTTTTTTCGATTTCTTGATGATATTTCGCATGAATCCTGATAGCTTTTGCATTTAAAATTGACATAGATAATGCGAAAATAGTTGAACTTAATACTACCGCGTATATGTGCCATTTAAATACAAATAAAAATAGAATCAAGAATACAAGATGTATGACTAGTGATTTGGCTGCATTCTTAATCGGTAAGGACATGCGATTAATTCCTTGAAGTATTCCATTTGTGATAGTTGATAAACAAAATAATGCCACCGATAAGGATCCCATCATGAGAATGTAGGATGCTGTTGTATTATCTCCAGAGAATAATAAATCTAAGATAGGTTTTGCAAATATTAAAAATGCAACACAGCTAGGTATAGCTATCAACATGGACATTCGAATAGCAAGTGCAATCTTTGCATGCATTTCTTTACGATTTCGAGCTACTGCGGCTGCAGTGAGACTTGGAATTACAGAAGCTGCAAAGGCATTAGAAACACCTAAGGGTACATTCATCAATACTTTATATTTTCCACTGTACATGCCCCAAAGCACATAGTACTCATCTTCCGTGTAACCTTGTGCTAACATCACGTTATTGTAAATACTTTGGTCTAGAATGCCATTAATATTATAAATTGCAGTGCTAAAGATAACAGGAACGACAGTCATTATCAAGATTTTGAAAATGTTACGATAAGCTTCCTCGGTGGTATTCTGTTCTCGTTTCATCTGTTTGTTGATAATTGGACGATACGAATAAAATACAAAGAGCATAAAGAACAGTGCGGCTAATGCACCAGTTACAGTTCCAAGGGTTCCGCCTGCCGCTCCATAAGCATAGGAAAGCATATCATTATTAGAAGTTAATGCTGCTTCAGCTCCTAATTGAACCAAATAATAAGCTGCAACAATACTTATAATTGCATTTACGATTTGTTCTAAAATTTGTGAAATCGCAGTAGGAATTGTGGTGCCTAGTCCTTGACAATATCCACGCATTACGCCTAGAATTGCGACAATGAATAAGCATGGAGCTAGTACTCTTAGAGCGTAAGCACTTTCATCGGCTTTCATAATGGTTCCAGCAATGAAGTCTGCACCAAAGAAAACGATAAGTGCAACGACAAAACCAACGACAGTAGCAAGTAAGAAGGCGAGTTTGAAAACACGATAAGCATTTCTGCGTTCTCCTTTTACGACTCTTGCAGATACGAGTTTTGATACTGCTAATGGCAAGCTATAAGAAGATAATAGCAATGCAATATTATATACTTCGAATGCGTATCCATAGAGCGCGATACCTTTATCGCCTAAAATATTAGTTAGAGGGATTCTGTAAACAAGCCCTATTAGTCTTACGATAATAGATGCACTTGCAAGGATAATTCCTTGTAAAACAAATCCCGTGCTTTTCTTTTGGTTTCCCATTTTTATTTCCTTTTACACACGCATTATCGTGAAATACCTAGTAGATTCATGATATCTGTCTGTGCCCTCTCCATAATCATTCGTTCCTCTTCTTCCATGTGATCATGTCCAAATAAATGTAACACGCTATGCGTGATTAAAAACGAAAATTCTCGCTCATTTGTGTGCCCATATTCAAGGGCTTGTTCGACCACTTTCTCGATGGAAATAATTATGTCTCCTAACATAAGCTCCCCACTTTCAGGGTGAAAACATTCAAATTGGGATTCGAGAGAATCATAATCTCCAATTTCAGACCACGAAACCATAGGGAATGACAATACATCTGTAGCACGATTTATTTCACGTTGCTCAAGATTGATGTCATGAATTTCTTCATTCGTAGTCAATAATACATTACATTCTGTTTCATACGGACATTTTAAGTAGTCGATACAGGCCTCAATAGTACGTTCGCATAATTCTTTTAAATCAATATTTAATGTAATATTACTTTCATCTTCTATGTAAATAGTCATGTGTATTCTCCTTTATTATGTTGGAAGCTATTGAATATGTGGAAGTTCTTACTTCTTCGCAGTAGACTTATTCGTTCGTTTATAACTTCTTGGTTTAGTGCTCTTTACTTCATAATCTTCATATGCTTTTACAATTTTTTGAACGAGTGGATGACGTACCACGTCTTTGCTTGTTAGATTACAAAATTTTATATCTGTGACATTTTTCAATACTCTTGTGGCAACGTCGAGTCCAGAATCAGCACCAGCTGGCAAGTCTTTTTGTGTTAAATCGCCTGTAATTACAACTTTTGAGCCAAATCCTATACGCGTAAGGAACATCTTCATCTGTGAAGGGGTAGTATTTTGCGCTTCGTCTAATATAATAAAGGCATTATCTAGTGTTCTACCACGCATGTAAGCTAGAGGTGCAACTTCTATCAAGCCTTTTTCTGTATTCTTTAAAAAGCTATCTGCGCCCATGATTTCATACAATGCATCATATAGAGGACGCAAATATGGATCTATCTTACTTTGCAAATCGCCAGGTAAAAACCCTAGCTTCTCTCCTGCTTCTATAGCAGGTCTAGTGAGAATAATACGATTCACTTCGTTATTTTTAAATGCTGTGATGGCCATAGCCATGGCTAAATAAGTTTTTCCGGTACCAGCAGGACCAGAGCCAAAAACTATCATATTTTTTCGAATAGAGTCTACGTAACTTTTTTGACCAAGGGTTTTAGGCTTAATTGGTTTGCCGTTTAATGTGTGACAAATAAAGTCTTTATCTATTTCAACTATTTGATTCTCCATGTCTTCAAAAACAAGCGAGATGGCATAGTCTACATTTTGTTCTTGGATAGTATTTCCTCTATTTGACAATTCTAATAATTGCAATAGCACTCTTCTAGCTTTATCTACATCTTTTTCTTGACCCAATAATTTTACGTGATCGTCACGTGTAATAATGGAAATATGAAATAATTGTTCTATTTTTTTTGCATAGGAATCAAATTGGCCAAATATATTGCCTTGGTGTGCTGTTGGGATATCAAGTGTTAATTCTAATAAACTCATTCAGTCTTATCCTTCCTTTGCTTCGCTTGCAAGGGGTGTTTGTATTTCGGTTAATTGCAATAATGTGTTATCATAAATAACCTCGATATTCCCTGATGCGATAGCTTTATTTTCATCTATATGTATTTTAACATTATTTTCAATAATTTCTACCTTTTTTTCTTTTAAATCATTGTAATATGTCTGGTACTGTAATGTTAATATCTCTTGTGCTTCGTTTTCGGTGTATGTAGTTTCTACAAATTGGTAGTATTTTACAGTTTCAATGCCAAAAAACAATGTGAGTAGTGTTTGTTGATCTGGTGATAATTGAAATTCTTTTGTTGAAATTTCTTGATATATATTTTCGTCTAGGAGTATTTCTTTTTTTATGGGATAAATGATGTAATTATCTTTTTTTATATAAATATAATGTCTTATAGTATCTAGATAGAATTTTTTTCTATAGGTAAGCATTATTTCATCTGAATAAAACTGGGTGGTTTGTATTAGTATATCTGCTTCTGCTGTTACATATTGACAAGCAACAATTTCATCGTAGTCATTCATAATTTCAATGCAACCAGAAACTAAAATATCTCCTGCTTCTACAGTGTCTCCTGCATGTACCATTGGTATTCCTTTTCTAGTAATAATAGAATCAATGGTACCACTCGTTTCAGCTACGATATCGTACCCTGTGTATAGTTCGTTTATATCTAAATTCGTTGTAGTAATGGTTTGATTCTGATTAATGGATTCATTTGATATTTCAGAAGTGAATTCATTCGAAGTGGTTGTCTCATTTTCTTTCACATTTATAATTAGCATGGAACCATCAATATGTACTGAGACCCAAATAATATCATAAAATTCTTTTCTTATGAGGGATTCGAGTTCATCGCAGTCTATATATGAACTTTTCATTGCAATCTCAGTACCTTGTGTATTAAGAAGTTCAATGAATGTCTCATCTGTATATTTAAGGTTTCCTTGGATATCTATACCCCAAATGCGGAAAGATAATAGATATAGAGATAAAATACCAAATAAAAATCCTGCAAGAAATACTTTTCGTTTGCGGTATCTGTATACGATGAAAGGTACGCCGATTTTTTCTACGATTTGCAATTGAATATTACTTTTTTTGATAAGTGGTTTTGTACGTTTGTAATCTTTTACAGTCATGCATAATCTATAAAAATTAGAGTCGGTATTCATATTCCATATTTTGATATTGTGATGCATACACATATTAAAAAAGCGCTCTGGGGAATCCCCTTGTAATTCTAGAAGCAGATAGCCTTGCAATAAATTCAATATATACGTAATCAATCGGAACCCCCTTAACAATACTCTATTAATTTTACTTTGCCAGTGATTTTCATTTCTTCGTTTGTATAATATTGAATATTGAGAGATTCTCCATGAATCTTAATTTGACCGGTTTTACTAGAAACGCGAATTAAGGTGTGATCAAATTCTAAAATCCCACGATAGTTTTCTATTGTTATTTCTGTTATTCCAATAGTCGTGACAATCGGATAGTTGAGAATCACGTCTTTAGGAGTATGTGAGGCATTGGCGAATCTTTCAAGATTTCCGAAACGGTTGTTGTTTTTTGACATGAAAAACCCAGACATAACTTTATTATTAGTATATGTCTGGGGAATGAAATTATACCTATATAGATTCGCTACAGATTGCTTCTAATGCTTCACGAACTTCGATTTCATTGGAAGTACTTGTTAAAATAGTTAGATAATCACCAGCTCGAATGGTGGTACTTCCGTTCGGAGTAAGATTAATTTCACCACGTTTAATAGATACGATTAAGCAAGTGGCAGGGATCGTAATATCTTTGATTTTTTTATCTGTAATGTTGGATCCAAAATTAACAATCATTTCGAGAAGTATTTTTGATGGAGCTTCTTCTGGTTCATGGAATCCTTTTTTTCTAAGCAGATTATCAAGCAAAGATTCGTAAATCGGCTTGTTATGTAACTCTTCTGCTACAATATATGCAACGGCTGAAGTAATAATAAGAGGCAATAATTGAGTGAGTGATCCCGTCATCTCTACTAATAAAATAATCCCTGTTAGTGGTGCTCGTACAATTGCCGCAAAATATGCAGCCATAGCGATAATAATAAAATTATAGAATAATGCTTCATTCATGCCTGTTAAAGGAATGATGATTTTAGCAAATATTGCTCCGAGAGTCGAACCAAGTACCAATAGAGGAAAGAAAATCCCCCCTGGTGCACCAGAACCAAAGCTAATCATAGAAAATATGAATTTTAGTATGAATGCAATAATAATAAAAGTAAGACTAGTGTTCATGTCTAGAGCGGTAATTAAGCTGTGACCTCCACAAAGTACAATCGGAAAGGTAAGACCGAGAATCCCTGCCATAATAAATGGAATCATTTGTTTTATGCGGCTGTTGACAAAGCGTATATTTGCATAGAGTTTTTGTGTTTTTATTAAACATATATTGTAAAATACACCTGCAAAACCAAGTAGAATTCCTAATATAATAAAAAGCCAATAAAATTGAATGGGAACAGTTTCTGTTACTTGAAAATCAAATACATGGCTAATCCCAAAGAAAATTTTCGAAATAAAATCAGCTACTACGGCTGCAACCATAGTCGATAATAAAACCATCGGCGAAAAATATTTGAAAATTTCTTCTAGTGCAAACATAACACCTGCTAATGGAGCATTAAATGCAGCGGCTAAACCAGCACTAGCGCCACTCGCAATATAGATTCTCTTTTCGCTTGGACTATCGGTAAATTTATTAGCAACTCCTTGTGCTACGCATGCACCTAATTGGATAGAAGGACCTTCTCTTCCGAGCGACAATCCTGCGATGATAGATACTGTTCCACCAAGCAATTTCGCTAATAATGTTGAAATCCATGTTCCTTCTATATATCCTAAAATTTGAGCTTTTACTTGTGGGATACCGCTACCAGAAATTAAATCAAATTTCTGAGTTAACATTCCAATTAAATAACCTACCACTGCTAATCCAATAAAAAGTACTGGCATCCAACTTTTGTGGTTATCGATAAAGCGATACATCGCAAAAGATAATTCTTCGGCTTCTGTTAGCATTACTCTATAACATACTGCTACGAGTCCTGCTAATATCCCTATCAATGTACTAATTAGTATTATTTTGACGTTTTTTTGTTCAGGTATGTTAGATCGTTTGATATTGTCTGCCATGTAGTAAATCTCCTCTAAAGCTTGTTATGAAATAAATTGTTTAACCATTTTTTGCTTGCTTCTACCCATTGTCGATTATGGTCATGTTCACTTCGCGTCTCGTTGGTACACACAGAAAGACCGTGAGTTCCTTCTGGATAAATATGACATTCATATGGGATTTTATGCTCTTGAAGAGCCAGTGCAAAGTATAGACTATTTTCTACAGGTACGCAAGTATCATTCGCGGTGTGCCATAAAAACGTCTCACAAGTATCTATTGATACCTGCTTGTCTAATGAGAAAAAAAGATAATCTCCACTTCCTTTTGGGGAACCACTTACACGTGTTATAGATCCTTCATGTGCATATTCATTGGCTAAAATAACAGGATAACTTAATATAGCAGCATTCGGACGATTTTTTCCATTATCTGTATTCATGCGTTTGAGTAGTTCAGGATGGTTCCAAAGCGTAGATAGAGAACACGCCAAATGACCACCAGCAGAGAATCCACAAACAGCAATTTTGCTAGGAATACATCCCCATTCATCTGCGTGTTCACGAATAGTCATTACGGTCTGAGATAGTTCCATGAGAGGTACGAAGTCCTTCGCCTTCTCTCCTACACTATAGGTTAATATAAATACGTTATAACCTGCTGATAAATATTCTAGTGCAACAGGGTCTGCTTCGCGTGCAGAGACAAATTCATATCCACCCCCAGGGCAAATAATAATGGATGGGTAAGAATAATCACTTGGTGTAATTCTATCGTCTAATGGCAATGGTGTATGTAAATAAGCGGTTACGAAACCATCCGTGTGGGTAAAGGGTTTAAATTCAATATTCTTCATAATGTCTCCTTATCAAACTAGTGACTTGAAATTTTTATTTTATCTACATATAATATACAACTTTTTGTGCAGAGATTCTATATCAAATTCGAACTATCTATTTAAAAGAAAACTATAAAAGTACGTTTGTTATTGTATAAAGCATGTTGCTATTAAAAATAAATTGTATTATACTGAATTAATCAAATATAGAAATGAGGGAGAAGATTATGAAGAAATATTTTATGTTAATTTTAACTGTGATACTTGCTATGAGTATCAGCGGATGCGGTGGAGATGACTCGAGTAGTGGCACTACTGCTTCAACAACAGATTCAGGAAGTGAACAAAATGTTGCGGGAGAAGATACGTTCCCAGCTACATTTTATGAATCGTTTGAAGCTTCAGGTGAAACTGCGGATATCGCGAGCCTAATTGTACCATCATTAACTGCACCATACACGATGGAAAGCTTTGATTCCTTAGAGGGCGAAGTCTTATTAATTTACGCTACGTCCGCAAGTGGATATTATGATAATTTATCATCACTATTTCAAAATAAAGAGCGTCTAAGCGATTATGATGCAACGATTAAATTCAATAAAAGTCAAACGGATGAAACGATTGAAAGTAGTGGAGTTTATGAAATGACAATTTATGAAGATGAGGAGGAAGGTTCAACAGAAACAATGTCGTTTGATGAGGCATTTAATAGTGGCAAGTGGTCGCTCCAACTTTCAAGTTCAGAGATTTATGATCTCGATAGTGCTGACGCATTATATGAATTTGTTGAAACATATGGTTCTCCTACTAGCGTTCGCTTATGGACTTCACTATATGATGAAACGGCATTAGATGAAAATAATGAATTGATTAAAACAGGTGATAGCTATTCACCGATTTATTCTATCTGCTATGAATATGATGCATACACAATAGAGATATTGGTTTATGAATTTGCTTATGATAATCAAGATGAGACGTACGTTACAGTTTCATATATCGGATACTACCCAGTGGAAAGATGGGAAGAACTTAAGGTAGAACGTGGATATACAGATTAAGGTAATGATAAGAATAAGAGCTATACTCAGACGTGAAAACTTCACTCAGAGATAGCTCTTTTATTATTTGATTTTGCATAATAACCCCAAATCACTACATATAGAATGAAATACACTTTCTAAGCTATCATCTTCTGTTAAAATCGACTCCTTAATATTAGGGAGATAATCTTTTTCATTCCACCATTTTCTCATTTCCATTTCACCAAATTCTAAACTTTTACTTCTTTCACTATGACGCTTTAATGTTTCTTCAAAAGATAAATCATAGTAATATGCATATATTTCGTTACTAAAAAGTTTGACCGCTTCTATAAAAACTGGATGATACCAACTGGCTGTTAGAATTCCTTCTAAAATAACATATTCACAATTTTGCTTTCCATATGTCAATAAGTTTATCAAGAATGGAATGGTTCGAGTATTAAATCCATCACGTGTATATAAAATTTCACGCCTTAACATATCTTGAGGAAGTAGTAATGTACTTGATTCTTTTCCTAATTTTTCTTGTGTAAATGACATAATAAAAG
>JAWXVA010000166.1:0-4140 GCA_044425815.1 Eubacteriales bacterium | reverse complement strand
TAATGGTATGCCACCATGTGGTATGCCCCCATGAATGGTTGCTGTCAAATCCCCACGAACACTTGATTTATCTACATCTCCTAGAACTGAAAAATGTTCCGTGTTCCCAAAATCCACTATAGAATCAAGTGGATAATTGGTGCCACAAAGTTCATTAATTATCCCAATAAAGCGCTCTGTACTAAGTTCTGTTAAAAACTTCTTAATAGCAGGATCTGGTTGAAATTCATTGGATTGTTCTTGTTTTTCTTGTTCTTGCAAAGTTCCTCCTCATATTCTCCTTTATCATCTATCCTTCGCATTTATTGTCTATAGAATACCTTAAAGAAAGCAGAAAGTCAATTTTTATAGGGATTCTCTTGTGCTATTTTCAGTATATTTTATGATAGAATCAGATTTCTAGGATTCTTTTGAATTAAGATTTCTTTTTGCTTCTCATTGGACACATAGGTATAAATTTTATGACAAGCTTTACATAAAATTTATTATGTAAAGCAAGCTATTATGAAAAGCCACACTGCATTAATCCCATAAATACAACGAATATATCTAGATTTACTTGTCATAACAAACGATAATTTGTTTAGAGAGATTTTTATCTCTACTAATCAAACAAAGGAGAGATTTGCTATGATGAAACAAATCAAAGTGAAAAATCTGTGCGACGAGCTGGAAATTAAGTTAATTAATTTAGGGTATTCCGAAGATTCAATGCGCAGGTACAGAAAAGTATTTCAGGAATTAGAGGACTACACAGGGGATTGTAATTATTCGCAATCTATTGGCACCGATTTCCTGGTACAAAAGTTTAATCAACTTGGAGGCTTTGTAAAATCAGGAGAACACTCAAAAAATCAGATGTACTATTTTAGAGTGATCCGTTCATTGGCTGAGTATTACAATTTTGGAACACTTTTTAGAAGACATGATTTTCATGGTGAAATTATTTGGCCAGAGCCATTCAAGGAAGTAACAGAAGGGTTTATCAGATTCAAGGTTGAATATCAGTGTTCAGCAAGTTACGTAAGAAGAGTTAATGCTGTTGTACCTGAACTGATTTTGCTACTAGATTCCGCAAACGTTCATAATTTAAACGGTATAACGCCAGAATTAATTTCAAGATATATTAATTCATTAGTTGGTATAGCGCCAGTAACGATTGCAGGAAAAATTTCTATTCTACGTCAGTATTTTAAATATGCATATTTAAATGGTTTTGTTGAATATCCAATAGAGTATTATCTTCCACATGCGCCTCAAAGAACGCATACAAAGCTTCCAACAATATGGACTGAAGAACAAATAGAATCTTTAATTACTGCTATTGATACAACAAACCCTGTTGGAAAACGTGATTATGCGATGATGCTTGTGGGTGCAAGATTGGGGTTACGTATTGGTGATATAACGAATTTGAAATTCAGTGATATTGACTGGGATAAAAAGGAAATATCTATTACACAAAGAAAAACCAAAGAAGCCCTTAATTTACCTCTTCCCAATGATGTTGGGTGGGCTATCATTGACTATATAAAAAATGGTAGGCCAATAACAGACTATGAAAATATATTTGTTGTGCATAATGCACCATACATGGGGAAGCCTTTTGTTAGTACACTATGGAGTAATTTCCATAAAGCACTAAAACGAGCTGGCATTCAAACAGAAGAAGGAAAAAGAACGGGATGGCATTCTTTAAGACATTCCCTAGCAACAAATCTACTCCAGAACAATGTGGGTGTTACGACGATTTCAGATATTCTTGGTCATGCTGATCCACAGGTAGCTAAACACTATCTAAGAGTGGAAATAAATGGTCTTAGAAAATGTGCATTAGAAGTGGAGGTGTGTGATTATGTCAAAAAATAAAGAATTTACAGGTTCTCTCTCAAAGTATATGCAAGGATTGCTCGATGAAAAACGAAAACTGGGATTTAAATACAATGAACAAGAACGGCTATTGGGGGTACTAGATAAGATGAGTGCTGCGTTTGATTGTAGTAACGGATTATCAAAAGAATTATGCTTAGAATTTGTAAAAAAAGATCCGAATTGGCATCAAAGCACGCAGGAAAACCGTGTTACTCTTATTCGTGTTTTGGCTGAATACATGATAAGACACGGAGTTCCTGCATATATGCTTGACTTTTCTATTATAACTAGACAATATGAAGATTTCAAACCCTATATATTCAATCATGATGAAATACATGATATATTTTGTGCCACTGACCATATAAAAACACATGCAAGTAAAAGTCATATTTTTTATCCAACTATTATCAGAGTTCAATATGGTTGTGGATTACGAATATCTGAAACGTTGGGATTAACAATGAAGGATGTCGATTTTAAAGAGAAGCTACTTCATGTGAAAAATGCAAAAAATAATAAAGATAGAGAAATCCCATTTTCAGATTCTGTAGCAGAATATTTGCAGTGGTATAAGGAAAAAATACATCCAGTATATAATGATACAGATTTATTTTTTAGAAGCAATAGAGGGTCAGGGCATTATGAAAAGACAGCTGTGAATCATTATTTTCATGATATTCTTTTCACATGTGGAATCACCTCTGGTGGACGAAAATATGGTGGTCCACATTTGCACAATCTTCGTCACACTTTTTGTGTTCATAGTATGAGTAATATGTTTCATAATGGAACACCGCATGAAGTCGCACTCCCTCTACTTATGACATATATGGGACATGCTACTTTGTCAGAAACTGGTAAATATTTAAAACTTACTGCTGAGGCATTTCCTGATTTAATTGAACAGATAAATCTGATTTATGGTTCAATTATGCCTAATTTGGAGGTGAAGACTGAATATGAAGATGACTAATGATTTTCCACAATTATTAAGTGATTTTTTATTACATGAACTTCCTATACTGCATAATCAGAGTAAGAATACCATCATCTCCTATCGAGACACATATATTCAGTTACTAAAGTATATGGAAGATGAGAAAAACATCATAAGTAATAAGGTACAAGTTACAGACCTCACAGTAAATACAATAGAAGAATTCTTGAATTGGCTCGAATCAGAAAAAGGTAACAGCATAAACACTCGAAATCAACGACTTGCAGCTATTAGATCATTGTTTCATTATATTCAAAAAAATGCGCCAGAATATATGTTTCAATGTCACCAGATAATAGGTATCCCATTTAAAAAAGCCGAAAAAAGAGTGATAGGATTTTTAAATGAAGAAAAAACAAAAGAATTACTTGCAATACCTGATTTGAGTACCAAGAAAGGATTGCGTGATCAAGCACTATTATGTCTTCTATATGATAGTGGTGCAAGAGTTCAGGAATTAGCTGACGTAAAGGTACGAGATTTGCATTTAGATTCCCCAGCACAAATCAAACTTACTGGTAAAGGAAGAAAAACAAGAAATGTGCCATTAATGAATCAGACTGTCAGTATCTTAAAACAATATATGCAATTAAATAAGTTGGATAACGGGCTGAATAGTGACCATCCCCTGTTTTACAATTCGCAGGAAAGAAAACTAACACGTCAAGGAATTACATATATATTGAAAAAATATGCTGAACAATGCGGAATCATTGAGATTTCACCACATCAACTAAGACATACAAAAGCTATGCATCTAACTGAAGCAAATGTGAACCCTATATTTATAAGGGATTTTCTTGGACATACAGATCTGAAAGTAACTGAAATTTATTCAAAAACAAGTGTCAAAATGAAACGAGAAGCATTAGAAAAAATGGATAAACGAGAAGTTATTCCCAAAGAGGAAACGAAAGAATGGAATGACGATAAAGAATTAATGACATGGCTTAAAAATTTATAATACGTATGTACTAAGATTTAAAAGTGTTATGTAAAGAAAAACTGGTGGATTCTAGCGTAATTGTTAGGATTCATCAGAATACTTTACATAATAAATATCTTCACATAATAGATTGCAGTAATATTAATGGAGCTATGTCCTAGCATTTTCTGAATATGGCGTATGTCCACATCTTGGTCCAATAAAAGTGTGGCAAATGAATGCCGAAACATATGTGGTGTAATGTGTTGGTTGATTCCTACTTCCTTCGTATATTTTCGAATCATAGTTCTTACGGATTGATCGGATAATCCTCTACCAAAAT
>JAWXVA010000165.1:0-4157 GCA_044425815.1 Eubacteriales bacterium | reverse complement strand
GCTGAATACGGTGATGAAGAATTATTGAATTTAGCAATTGGAGGAAATGATAATGAATAATTTTGTGAAAAGTAAAAAACGTGAATTAGTAGTGGTTGTAGCAATTGTAGTCATGACTCTGATTTTTTCTGTCTTGAATCCATCATATTTTACAGGGAAAAACTTTCTGTCTATATTACAACAAGCAACAATTAACGGGATATTAGCAGTTGGGATGACGTATGCAATTGTATCAGGAGGAATTGACTTGTCAATTGGTTCAACATTTGCTATTGTCATTGTAGTAGTAGGTCAATTAACAGTAGCAGGTGTGAATCCATTTATTGCAATACTCTTAGGGATGATTTTAGGTGCTGCATTGGGATGTGTAAACGGGATATTAATCACTAAAATGAATCTGCAACCATTCATAGCAACACTAGGAACCATGTCTGTCTACAGAGGGATTGCATATGTAATAACAGGTGGATGGCCAGTATTAAATATTCCAGATGAATTCCGTAGTTTATTGAATACAAGAATTTCTGCACTAGGAAATGCCAACGTATATTTATTTGTATTTTTAGCTGTAGCGATTGTAGCAGGAATTATATTAAGTAAAACAAAATTTGGTAATTACATCTACGCAGTCGGCGGAAATGAAGAAGCAGCGAAATTATCAGGTGTTAATGTACATATGACTATTATAAAAGCTTACGCAGTAACAGGTGTCTGTGCAGCTGTAGCAGGTATGATTCAACTTGCATCTTTAGGATCGGGAGAACCAACTGCTGGATCGGGATATGAACTAGATGCAATCGCAGCAGCAGCTATTGGTGGTACAAGAATGGCTGGTGGTAAGGGAACAGTGCTAGGAACAGTATTTGGTGCTATTTTATTAGCGGCTTTGAAGATTGGATTAATTGTACTAAATGTAGATACATTCTATCAATACATCGTTACAGGTATTATTATAATAATTGCAGCTTACTTTGAATTTATCCAAGAAAGATTTGCAGGGATGTTTTCTAAAAAGAAATAAAACGAGAGGATAGGCTATAGGTATGAAGAAAAAAATAGTTGTAGTAGGAAGTTTGAATTATGATATTATCTTTAAACAAGAGCGATTACCAAGTGAAGGTGAAACTTATGCCGTAGATAGTGCTATGTGTTGCGGAGGCGGAAAAGGTGCAAATCAAGCAGTTCAAAGTGCAAAGCTAGGAGCAGATGTGTATATGGTGGGAGCTGTCGGCGATGATGCAATGGGCAAATTTTTGCTAGAGAACCTAGTTCAATATGGAGTAAATACCGAGTACGTAAGAACAGTAAATAGTGTAAGTGGTTTAGGTGTTATCAATTGTCTTGCAGAAGGTGCAGTATACGCGAATATTGTTCGTGGGGCAAATTATGAGATTACAGAAAAAGACATTGATAATATAGATAATATCATAGATGACGTTGAAGTTATGATTCTACAACTCGAGATTCCAGTGCCTATTGTAGAGTATGCAATTGATAAAGCATATGAAAAAGGGATAAAAATCATCATAAATGCAGCACCAGCGATACCAATCAGCGAAAAAAGTTTGAAAAAATGTGATTATGTGATTGTAAACGAAGTAGAATCAAGTTATTATTGCAATAGGGAAATTAATAGTGTTGAAACTGCGAAGGAAGCAATTCTACCATTTTTTGATAAATATCAAGCGAATAGTGTGTTTACTTTGGGAAGAGATGGAGCAGTCTTATATGATGGAAGAGAATTATTACATGTTGAAGCACATAAAGTAGATGCTGTAGAGACAACAGGTGCGGGGGACTCGTTTATAGGAGCATTAGGGTATTGCATTGTAGAGGAAATGAACTTACTAGAATCAGCAGAATTTGCAACATGTTGTAGTGCACTAACAGTGTGCAACATTGGAGCACAACCTTCTATGCCAACACTGGAAGAGGTCGAGAAATATAAAAAGACAAGATAATTGAAGGGGTGTAATTGCATGGTTCCTTATAAACGGAGAAAAGAAATTGTACAGGTTTTAGAAGAAAATGAAATCATAACATTGGAAGAATTTTGTGAATTGCTATCAGGAGTTTCAGAATCTACAATTCGTAGAGATTTGAAAGCATTAGAAAATGAAGGGCGTATCGATTTGCTTCGTGGTGGAGCTGCTAAATTACGAGGCGGGTTTTATGATACCCCAGTTGATTCGAGAACGCAGCTTAATGTTGAAGAGAAAGAGCGTATAGCGAAACTTGCAGCTGGAATGGTAAAAGATGGAGATGTAATCTATATTGATGCAGGTAGTACCCCTCTTTTAATGCTCAAGTATTTATTGGACAAACATATAACCGTAGTTTCAACAAATGTTAGAGTTGCATTGGAAGTACAGAGTAGTGATATTGATTGTATTTTAGTTGGAGGACAATTAAATATCAAAACAGCATCAGTATATGGTGGCGAAACCAATTCATTTCTTAGAACATTACATTTCGATAAAGCTTTTCTGGGAGCATCAGGATTTTCGGAAAATGCAGGAATTAATACACCAGATTTAAACGAGGCGAGGAAAAAGCAGATTATAAAACAAAATTCTAGAAAAACGTTTGTCCTAGCAGATAGTTCGAAAGATGGCAAGGAATCAATGTGTAAAGTATTTAATTTAGAAGATGTAACAATTATTTGTGATCAAGAGGTGGATCTGTTGGTCGAGCATGGCAATTATATAGTAGCAAAAGAATAAAAATAAAGAAGGAAGTGCGCGAAATAAGATGGGGAATCTATTTTGTACACTTCCTTTTTGAAATAGAACTAGGTGTCTAATCTCTTGGATACATTATAAAGATGGGAGAAATGTGTAAAAGTCGAAATAAAAACAGCTTGAAAATGTGTAAAACTACCCACTATATCTTGCACCTAAACTAAAAAGCTTACTTTAATTAATACTAGAAGTATCCTGTAACTTACGACACATGGATTCATACATGATAGCCATCAGTAACAATAGAGCCAATAAATAAATTGGATACAAATTTATGGAAAGTGTATTTGCAATTAAACCGAATAAAGGTGGCATTAGTAATGTTCCCACATAAGCACTTGCCATCTGCACGCCTGTAAGAGCCTGAGAATTTTCGGCACCGAAATTAGCTGGTGTAGAATGAATGATGCAAGGGTAGATAGGGGCACATCCTAGCCCTACGATGATTAGACCGATTAAGGCGTAAGTATGTGATAGAGGTAAAAGAATCACGAATAACCCAAGACCTATCATCATAAATCCACCACGTATCATTTGTTTGTTAGTGAATTTCATAGTGAGAAATCCAGAGAGTGCACGACCGATTGTGATACCGATAAAATATAATCCAGCCCAACTTGTAGCTTGAGCTGAATCAACGCCACGATTTAATACTAGATAACTACTTGCCCAAAGTCCAGTGGTTTGCTCGATGGCACAATAGCAGAAGAAAGCAAGAAGGATCTGCTTTGCGCCTCTGATAGAGATGATTTCTCTTAATGTTAAAGCGCAGTTTGTGTTCGAACCAGAACTTGAAGAAGAAACAGAAGCATTTGCTATTTCGATAGAAGCATTTGCTTTTTTTTTCGACCACATAGGAAGTGTGATGATTAGCATAAATGTTAAAGCTGCTTGGATTCCAAATAAATATGTATAGCCAGTATTCCAGTTATTACCGCCAGTTAAAGCGTAACCCATAATGTAAGGTCCCATGGAAGCACCAACTCCCCACATACAATGTAGCCAACTCATGTGGCGACTCTCGTAATGCAGTGCAACATAATTATTGAGCGCAGCATCCACGCTACCAGCGCCAAGACCATACGGAATAGCCCAAATGCATAGAAAGATAAATGAATGGCTGGCAGAAAAGCCAAATAATGCAATCGCAGTGAGCGCAACACTGATTGTAGTCACCAATCCAGCTCCTAATTTACGGGTAAGTCTATCACTTTGTAGGCTGGAAATAATTGTGCCAAACGCAATAATCATGGAAATAATTCCAGCGTAAGAAATCGGTACATTAAATTCTTGATACATGGTAGGCCAAACAGAACCTAAAACAGCGTCGGGTAATCCGAGGCTAATAAATGCGAGATAAATAATTCCTAGTAATAAATGAACCATGGTAGAAACTCCTTAAGTAGTAAAATATAA
>JAWXVA010000164.1:0-4170 GCA_044425815.1 Eubacteriales bacterium | reverse complement strand
TCAACAGGCGATATTATGGTGCAGAAAGCCCCAGCTTGTACGATAGAAGTATTAGCACAAGCGGTGAAAGCATTATTCCCAACAGAAGACGAAATCAAAGTAATTGGAATTCGTCACGGAGAAAAGATGTACGAAACACTTCTTACAAATGAAGAGTGTGAGAACGCGATCGATCTAGGGGACTTCTATCAAGTGCCTTGTGATAAGAGAGATCTTAATTATGATAAATTCTTCAAAGACGGAAATATCGAGCGTAATAAGCTTACAGAATTCAACTCGAATAATACAGAATTATTGACAGTAGAAGAAGTAAAAGAAAAATTAATGACACTTGAATACATCAGAAGTGAGGTAGAAGCGTGGAACGCGTAGAGTTAAATAATGTTATTATAGTGATTCCATCACTTGATCCAGATGATAACATGCGGATATATGTGCGGGCGTTAATCAAAGCGGGATGCAGCAAGATATTATTAGTGAATGATGGTAGTAAGGAAGAATTGTTATATCATTACCAACAGCTACTCGAAGCGTTTCCAGAGCAGATTACGTGTGTGAGACATCATGTAAATGAAGGAAAAGGAAGAGCATTAAAGACAGCCTTTCACTATGTATTAAACACATACAGCAAAGGCGAAGTGGTAGGTGTTGTAACTGCAGACGCAGATGGTCAGCATGGAGTAGAAGACACCATTCATGTAGCAGAAGAATTAGTGAAATCAAATAGAGTTGTACTTGGGTGTAGAGATTTTAATCAGAGCAATGTGCCGCCGAAGAGTAGACATGGCAATAAGATTACAACGAATGTATTCGGGCTTCTATATGGGAAAAGAGTAAGTGATACACAGACAGGGCTTCGCGGGATTCCATATGATCAATTAGCTAGACTAATCACGCTCAAAGGAGAGCGTTTTGAATATGAAATCAATACGTTAATAGATGCAGTAAGTAGCAAGCAAGAGATTATTGAATGTCCAATAGAGACGATTTATTATGATAGTAATCGGGCAACACATTTCAATGCAGTACGAGATTCGCTTAGGATATATAGCGTGATTTTTAAGCAGTTTTTCTTATTCACATGTTCAGGATTGACTTCATTTGTGGTAGATATTGCACTATTTTCTTTCATAATCTTGTGCTTTGACCTTACAACGAATTCAAATGTAGCGATATACATTTCGACGAGTATTGCAAGAATACTATCTTCGATGGTGAACTTAATGATGAATAGAAATATTGTATTCAAGACGGATAAGGCGAATAAGAATGTGATTGCTAAATACTACACACTCTGCGTAGCACAGTTCTTACTTTCAGCATTCTTAGTAGCGAAAGTATATAGTATGACAATTATATTTGTTTCACTTGTAAAAATAATCATTGATACATTGTTATTCTTAGTTAGCTTTCAGATTCAACAACGATGGGTATTTAAGGGAGGAAAAGAGTAATGCCAACTCAAATATTAGTGCTAATATTCATTGCTACTGGTGGTGTTCTAGGAAGCGTTGTTTTCAATAAGAAATTCGAAGAGATATTTCCAGTAACGAACGTATTTATTATCTCATTTATATTCCTACTTGGAATAATGGGGTATTTAAGAGAATCTGTAAATATGCTGTGTTATATCAGCGTTGCTATTTATGGCTTCTGTGGATTTTGGTTGATTAAAAACCGAAATATTAAGAATACACTGAAGAACCTAATTACACCAGGTTCTGTAATCTTTCTGATATTTTATTTTGCAATTACGTATTGTAATATTGACAGAATTCCAACAAGTTTTGATGAATTCTCACATTGGGCAGACGTAGTAAAAGCAATGACTTTTGGTAATGATTTCTCGACTAATCCAGATTTGAATTCAGCATTTGCTACGTATCCACCAGGGGTAAGTATTTTCCTATATTTTGTGCAGAAAGTACAATGTGTAGTAGGAGCGGGAGAGAACTATTTTTCGGAGTGGAGATTATCGTTTGCCTATCAACTACTTGTCTTTACCTTTATAATGCCATTCTTAAAAGACTATACATTCAAGAAATTCTTCAGAGCAAGCGCATTATTTGTAGCACTATTTGGAATTCCTTCGGTATATTTCAGTCTTTCAGTATATACATCTACATTAATCGACCCAGTATTAGCAGTCTTAATTGGTGTAGGATTTGCATTTGTATTCTTATCAAAAGAAAAAGATTTACTATATATCTTACAAGTAAATTCAGTAGTCATTCTATTAGTGCTAGCGAAAGATGCAGGACTATTATTTGCGATATTCTTATGGATAGCTTTTGCGGTAGATATGTTAGTCGTTCAAAACAAAATAACATTTACAAAGAAAAATATAGGGATAATAGCACTTTCTTCCCTTTCTTTTATCGTGCCAAAGCAATTATGGTCATACAATATTAGCGTGCACGATGCACAACAGACTTTCGCAGCACCATATGATTTTGTTCAATTCTTCAAAGTACTCCTGGGATTAGATGATACATATCGAACCACAGTAAATGAGAGCTTCTGGGGGAAATTCACGTTAAGTCAACGTGTGATAGGGGATACTGGGATTACGATACAGGTAGGATTAGTATTGGTACTCTTACTCGTAGGAACCTATTTTATCTATTACAAATATGTTAGACTAAATCCAGAAAACGCGCGTGCGAAGAAAGCAAGTATTATACTACTGGTTATTATGTCAGTAATATATATATATGGAACATTAGCTTCTTACATGTTTAAATTCTCAGAATATGAAGCAACAGGAGTGGCTTCGTTTGATCGTTATTTAGATGTATTGCTTGTTGGAATTATGTATTTTGTAATTATTACGTTATTCAAATTATTTTCACAGATGCAGATATCGAGAAATCATTTTATAATATTCGTATGTATATTAGCACTATTTATGCCAGGATATAATATCGTAACCTATTTTTCACGAACAAGTGTTACAAGTGCGACCAATCAACTGCAAGGATATCAAGCATTGTTAGGACAGATTGAGAAAGTGGAAGATGATGCGAAGGTCTATGTTATCGCGCAGGAATCAACAGGATATGACTTCTGGGTAATTCGTTACTATTCAAGACCGAATACCACGAATACTGGAGATTGGAGCGTAGGAGAGGCCTTTTATGAAGGTGATATCTGGACACTCGAAATCACAGCAGAAGAATTCCAAAGCCTTCTAGTGGAAGAGTATGATTATGTGGCGATATTCAAAGCAAATGATTTCTTACGAGAAGACTTTGCAGAATTATTTGATAACCCAGATGAAATCTATGAACATCGCGTATATGCAGTGAATAAAGAAACAGGATTGTTAGAACTATATTAGAAAAGGCGGGAGCGAATATGAAGATATTAATAACAGGAGCTGGCGGCTTCGTAGGCAAGAATTTAATTGCACAGCTAAGCAACATCAGAGATGGAAAAGCGAATAATTATGCAGTAGACAAAGAGTTAGAAATCTTAGAGTATGACATCGACACAGATCCAGCGTTATTAGATACATACACAGCAGAGTGTGATTTCGTATTCCACCTAGCAGGCGTAAATCGCCCAGAGAATCCAGAAGAATTCATGACAGGAAATTTCGGATTCACTTCTGTATTATTAGACAAATTAAAAGAACATAAGAACACAGCACCTGTGCTTATTACCTCATCGATTCAAGCGCTTCTTGACAATCCATATGGAGCATCGAAGAAGGCAGGAGAAGATTTATTATTAGAATATTCAAAAGAGACAGGCGCAAAGGTCTTAATCTACCGACTTCCTAACGTATTCGGGAAATGGTGCAGACCGAATTATAACAGTGCAGTAGCGACATTCTGCAACAATATTGCAACAGGATTAGACATACAAGTAAATGATCCAACAGTCAATATGCAATTAGTGTATATCGATGATGTGGTAGATGAATTCATCGGATCTCTTACAGGGGCAGAGCATATGGAAGACGGATACTGCTTCATCCCTACCGTACATAGAGTACGATTAGGAGAAATCGTAGATTTACTATATGCGTTCAAGAACAGTAGAACTACATTATCTGTACCATACTTAAAGGATGGATTCCAGAAAGCATTATATAGCACCTATTTAAGCTATATCCCAATCACAGAATTCAGCTATCCACTTAAGATGAACGTAGATGACCGCGGT
>JAWXVA010000163.1:0-4200 GCA_044425815.1 Eubacteriales bacterium | reverse complement strand
CAAATCAGAGTTAATGACAGCATTACAACCAGCATTTGCAAAGATTTCAGATATGGGTATTAGATATTCTTCATTACCGGGACACACAGAAGAATTATCAACTGCATTGAATGAAATCCTTTCTACAAAATGGAAAGAGCTTAGAGGATTAGAAATCGTATCATTTGGTGTGAATTCAGTAAGTGCACCAAAAGAAGATGAAGATATGATTAAAGAACTTCAAAGAACGGCAGTATATAGAAATGCGAACATGGCAGCAGCAAGAATGGCAGATGCACAAGCAGAAGCTATGGTAGCAGCAGCAGGTAATGAAGGCGCAGGAGCTATGATGGGATTCATGGGAATGAATATGGCACAGAATGCAGGCGGAATGAATGCAACACAACTATTCCAAATGGGTCAGCAACAACAGCCACAACAACAGCAACAACCAATGCAGCAACCAATGCAGCAAGCACCACAACAGCAAGCACCACAACAAGCAGCACCAGAAGCGGGGGGATGGGCTTGTGCATGTGGCGCAGTGAATACAGGTAAGTTCTGTATGGAATGTGGTGAAAAAGCACCAGTAAGTAATGAGTGGACATGCGCATGTGGCACAACCAATACAGGAAAGTTCTGTATGGAGTGTGGACAACCAGCTAGTCCTAAGACGTTCCAATGTGATAAATGTGGATGGAAACCAGAAGATCAAACGAAAGTTCCAAAGTTCTGTCCAGAATGTGGGGATATATTCGATGAGCACGATAGAAAATAATACTAAAACAAATGATGTAGAACAATATAAATGCCCGAATTGTGGCGGCAGTATTGAGTTTGATTCTAAAACACAACAAATGAAGTGTCCATACTGTGATTCGGAATTTGATATGCAGACATTAAAAGATTTAACGAATATCAATAGTACAGAAGAGTTAGATCCAGAATGGGAAGCATATGGAGCAGATAGTGGGAATGGAGATTGGACTCAAGAAGAAAGAGATTCAGTTAGCCGTTATGTATGCCAGTCGTGTGGTGGAGAAATCATTACAGATGTAACAACGGTTGCTAGTAAATGTCCATATTGCGATAGTCAAGTAGTAATTGCATCAGAATTAGCAGGAGCATTTCGACCAGATTTGCTTATACCTTTCAAATATGATAAGAAAGCTGCGAAAGAATCATTGTATGGATTCTTCAAGAATAAGAAATTATTGCCAAATTGCTTTAAAGAAGAAACCCATATAGAAGAAATTCAAGGGATTTACGTACCATTTTGGCTATTCAATTGTACAGCAGATGGGAAAGCAGTCTTTTCAGCAACGAAGATGAAGCGTTGGAGTGATTCGAATTATAATTACACTAAGACAAGTCATTATGCAGTAACTAGAGCAGGAGAGATGGATTTCATTAAGGTACCTGCAGATGGTTCGGAGAAGATGGATGATACTTTGATGGAATCAATTGAACCATACAATTATGCAGATGCAGTTGATTTTCAGACAGCATATTTATCAGGATATTTAGCAGAGAAATACGATGTGACATCGGATCAAAATCAATCGAGAATTAATGAGCGAATTGTTAGTAGTTTGATGACGAAACTCAAAGGGACAGTTCATGGATATAGCACAGTAGTTCCAGGGCATAAGAGTATTGCAGCTAAGAATGGAGAAATCCAGTATGCGTTATTACCAGTTTGGATGCTTAATACAAAATACAATGGGAAAAACTACGTATTTGCAATGAACGGTCAGACGGGTAAATTCGTAGGAGATTTGCCGATTGATCAAGGAAAAGCAGTGAAATACTTTATGAAAGCCTATGCAATATGTGCAGCGATAGGCATCATTATTACGATGTTCATATAGGAGGAGAGAACGTGAAAAAAATAGCATTAGTTATTACAGTTATGATAGCTTGTCTTTTTACTACGACTCTCTGCATGGCAGCATCGGATGAGTCTAGAGTATATGATTATAGCGATTTATTAACGGATGAGGAAGAATCAAAATTAGAAATAGCAATACAAGAAGTGCAAGAATCACTAGCTTTTGATGTTGTAATCTTAACAGTCGATGATCTTGAAGGGTACACAGCAGAAGAATATGCAGAAGGATTCTATTTGCAGAATGACTTTGGTTATAATGATACAAGTGATGGAGTGATTTTTCTTGTAAGTATTGGTGAGAAAGATTGGTACATAGCGACAGAGGGGCAAGGAGACTTCGCAATTAATGATTATTGCTTGGATCAGGTAGAAGACGATATCATACCACATTTGAGTGATGGGAATTATTACAAAGCTTTTGACGAATTTGTGGAAATGACAGATATCTTTGTGACACAAGCAGCTTCAGGCACTGCTTATACATACGATAATCAATATAAGACTTTAGGAGATAGAGTGATTCCAATTTTAATTGCATTGGGAATAGCACTTATTATTGCAGGACTTTACTTGTATACGCTAGTGAAAGCAATGAGCAATGTGCAGAAACAAGGACAGGCCAATGCTTATATTAAGCAGAATTCTTTTAATGTATATGAAAAGAGTGACCGTTTCTTGTATTCGAACGTAACCAAAACCCGTAGAGAGAAGAAGAGTAGTGGCGGATCTGGCGGTGGAAATGGCGGCGGTAGTTCAGGCGGCCGTGGTGGCAAATTCTAGACAGATAAACTAGAGATAGGGTGTAAATTAACCTAATAAGAGACATAGATAAGTAGAATCAAGTGAAAATAAAATAGAGCATGATAGTTACTGAAGAAATTTCAGATAGCGATCATGCTCTTATTTGTTTTATAATATTTTAGTAGTCCATTTCGAACAATCCCATACTTCATTTACAACATCACGATAGAATTCAGGTTCATGACAGATTAGTAGGATGCTGCCTCTATAGTCAAGGAGTGCTCTTTTTAATTCTTCTTTGGCATCTACATCCAAATGGTTTGTAGGCTCATCAAGTAATAGAATATTTGTGTTGCGATTAATAAGCTTGCAAAGACGAACTTTTGCCTGCTCACCTCCGCTAAGTACACGGAATTGACTTTCAATATGCTTCGTTGTTAGACCACATTTTGCAAGGGCAGAACGCACTTCATATTGTGTAAAGGAAGGGAACTCTTGCCAGATTTCTTCAATACAGCTATTACGATTTTCACCTTTAGTTTCTTGTTCAAAATATCCGATTTCTAAGTTTTCGCCTCTTTCGCAAGTTCCTGAAAGGGCTGGGATGATATCAAGGATACTCTTTAACAGTGTTGTTTTACCAATTCCATTGGCACCTACAAGTGCAATCTTTTGTCCGCGTTCCATAGCTAGAGAAAGAGGACTTGAAAGAGGTTCGTTTTTATCATAACCTACGACCATATCTTGTGTTTGGAAAATATATTTGCTAGGAGTTTTACCGTAACGGAAGTTGAATTCTGGCTTTGGCTTTTCAGCAGCTAATTCAATCATATCCATCTTGTCTAATTTTTTCTGACGCGACATTGCCATATTACGTGTAGAAACACGTGCTTTATTTCTGGCAACAAAATCCTTGAGCTCTCCAATTTCTTGCTGTTGTTTACGATAGGCAGCTTCTAATTGAGATTTCTTGACAGCATAGACTTCTTGAAACTTATCATAATCACCAACATAGCGATTTAGTTCTTGATTTTCCATGTGATAAATAAGGTTGATGACACTATTAAGGAATGGAATATCATGAGAAATCAAGATGAACGCATTTTCATATTCATTTAAATAACGTTTTAACCATTCGATGTGCTGTTCATCTAAGTAGTTGGTAGGCTCATCTAGCAATAGAATCTCAGGCTTTTCTAATAATAATTTAGCTAGAAGAACTTTTGTACGTTGCCCACCACTTAAATCAGAAACTTCTTTTTCTAGGCCAACATCCATAAGTCCTAGAGCACGTGCAACTTCTTCTACTTTTGCATCGATGATATAAAAGTCATGTAAAGTTAAAGTATCTTGAATGGTTCCAAGTTCATCCATTAACCTCATCATCTCTTCTTCGTCTACATCGCCTAATTTTTCACAGATTTGATTCATCTCTTCTTCCATTTGGAATAGATAAGCGAATGCAGATTTTAAAACATCACGGATAGTCATGCCAGGTTCTAGGGCAGTGTGTTGATCTAAGTAACCAACACGTACGTGTTTAGACCACTCCACCTTTCCTTCGTCAGGTTGGCGCGCTCCAGTAATAA
>JAWXVA010000038.1:5017-23149 GCA_044425815.1 Eubacteriales bacterium | reverse complement strand
GCTTCGTGTGCGCGGTGGTGACGGTGGGAATTTGGTGCAACAACAGGACGTCCAAGACGTATGGGATGGTTTGACTGCGTAGCATCGAAATATGGATGTAGAATTCAAGGAACAACAGCAGTAGCATTTACAGTATTAGACGTATTGGGATACTTAGATGAGATTCCAGTGTGTGTAGGATACGAAATCGATGGTGAAGTGACTACAGATTTCCCTACAACATATTTGTTAGAGAAAGCAAAACCAGTATTAGAAGTACTTCCAGGATGGAAAGAAGATATTCGTGGAATTACAGAATACAGTAAGTTGCCAGAGAACTGTAGAAAATATATTGAATTTGTCGAAGAGCAGATTGGATATCCAATAAAGATGGTATCGAATGGACCAGGAAGAAATGAGATTATCTACAGATAATTAAATATTGAGATTTTAAAAGATAGGGGTGTTACATTAGATGGTGAATCTAATGTGCATCCTTTTTTTGAATATAGAATCAGGTTAACATTACTACAAAATATATTCCGTATATAGTAGAGGGTTAGTGTATAAAATAATTGGTGAAATTGTACAAAACACAATCTATAGTTTAGAACAATTTAACAAACGGCTCGTTGACAAAATCATGGCGCTAGGTTACAATTAATCAGTATGTAGTACGATAAAAGGAGATCGATTTATGGACTGGATAAGTAAGTTAGAACGTAAATATGGGAAATACGCTGTATCGAGTATTATGAAGTACATTATTATATTGCAGGTGGCTGGATATTTTATTATGATGATGTCACCAGAGTTTTATTATCAATATTTATGTCTAGATGCATCGGCTATTTTACGAGGACAAGTGTGGCGAATGATTACGTTTGTCATGGATCCGCCTACGACTAGCATTATTTTCTTATTCTTTGCCTTTTATGTATATTACATGATTGGAGAAAGCTTAGAACGTATATGGGGGGCATTTCGCTTTAACATATACTTATTAAGTGGAATATTATTCCATGTAATTGGTGCGTTACTCGCATTTTGGATTACAGGTTTGGCATACCCACTTGGAACAGAATACCTATATTTGTCTCTGTTTTTTGCCTTTACATTATCCTTTCCTGATACACAGTTTTTATTATTTTTTATTATTCCAATAAAAGCAAAATATTTAGGATGGTTAAATGGAGCTTTTTTTGCATTTACCGTATTACAAGGTATCTTACCTTCATATGCATCAAGTGCAGTAGGCATAATTTATCAGGCAAATGCAATTGCAGCGTTTGTTTCAATTTTGAATTTCTTGATATTCTATTTTTCGTCAAGAAACTTTAAGAAACATTCTCCAAAAGAAAGGATGCGAAAGCAGAAATTTAAGCAAGAAATCAAAAAAGCAAGAAGACCAGACAATACATATGGTAATGGAGCTAAGCATAAATGCACTGTATGTGGAAGAACAGAATTAGACGATCCTACATTAGAGTTTAGATATTGTTCGAAATGTGAAGGGAATCACGAATATTGTCAAGATCACTTGTTTACACATCAACATATTCAATAAGAAAGAGAGATTATTTATTAATGAGAAAAACTAAGATTGTATGTACCATGGGACCAAACACAAATGATAGAGTGATGATGAAGAATTTAGTAGAAGCAGGTATGAATATTGCACGTTTCAACTTCTCACATGGGGACCACGAAGAACAAAAAGGACGTATGGATCTTTTAAAAGAAATTAGAGAAGAAGTAGGGAATCCAGTTGCAATTCTTTTAGATACCAAAGGACCAGAGATTCGTACTGGAGTTTTAAAAGATAACAAGAAAGTTACTTTAGTTCAAGGAAATACATTCGTATTAACTACAGATGAAATGGATGGAGACGATAAGAAAGTTTCAATCACTTACAAAGGCTTAAACGAAGATATTAAAGTAGGAAATCGTGTATTAATCGACGATGGTCTTATTGAGCTTGTAGTAAAAGAAATCACAGGGAAAGAAATTATTTGTGAAATCTTAAATGGTGGAGAACTTGGTTCAAGAAAAGGTGTGAATGTACCAAATGTACCAGTTAGATTACCAGCTATCACAGAGAAAGATAAAGAAGATATTCTATTTGGAGCTAGTCAAGAAATTGATTTTATTGCAGCTTCATTTGTAAGAAACGCAGAGTGCGTATTAGAAATCAAAGCATTATTAAGAGCAAATAATTACCCTCATATTCCAATTATTGCAAAGATTGAGAATGAAGAAGGTATTAGAAATATCGATGAGATTATCCAAGCGGCTGATGGAATTATGGTTGCTCGTGGAGATCTAGGAGTAGAAATTCCAGAAGCAGATGTACCTCATATTCAAAAGGTTCTTATCAGCAAGTGTAATGAGAATTTCAAACCAGTTATCACAGCAACACAAATGCTTGATTCTATGATGAGAAATCCACGTCCAACAAGAGCAGAAGTAACAGACGTTGCGAATGCTGTATATGATGGAACAGATGCAGTTATGTTATCAGGAGAAACAGCACAAGGGAAATACCCATTAGAAGCTTTGAACATGATGAAAGAGATTGTTACAAAAACAGAAGCACATCTTGATTATGATCAAATGCCACAAAAGATTAAGAAAACAGGTAAATCATTTGTGTCTAACTCAATTGGATACGCTTCTGTATCTACAGCAATGAATGTAGAAGCAAAGTGTATTGTAACACCTACTGTATCAGGTGCAACAGCGAAAGTAGTTTCTAAATTCAAACCACAAGCGCCTATTATTGGTATTACACCAAATGAGCATACATTACGTAGAATGCAAATTTACTGGGGAGTTATGCCAATGAAATCGCTAGAGTTTGATACAACAGATGATATATGTACAGGAGCATTAGAACTTATTGCTGCAAAAGGAATTGTTGACGTAGGTGATGTTGTAGTATTAACAGCAGGGATACCTTCATCAAATGTTGCAAGAGAGTTTTCTGGTGTAAGTAACATGATGCAGATCGCAGTAGTGAAATAAGTAAGGTGTAAGATAGATATTATTTAAGATAAAATAATTACTACTAAGAGTCTTGTCTCATAGTAGTAGTTATTTTTCTATATATACAGAGGGATGAATTTAGTATATAGTAATAAAGGAAAAGTAGAATAGGGAGGAAACATTATGAAAGAAACATTTGTTAGCTTAGCGCAATTAGAACAAATAACAGCAGAACATCCAACACCATTTCATCTATATGATGAGAGAGGCCTAAGAGAGAATATGAAAGCTTTGAAGGATGCATTTGCTTGGAATAAAGGATTTAAAGAATATTTCGCAGTGAAAGCAACACCGAATCCATTTCTTATTGATATTCTTAGAGAGTATGGCTGTGGATGCGATTGCTCATCTTATACAGAACTTATGCTATCAGAAGCGATGGGTGCGATGGGAGAAGATATTATGTTTTCTTCGAATGAAACACCAGCAGAAGAATATGTATATGCAGAAAAAATAGGCGCGATTATCAATTTAGATGATATTACACATATTGATTTCTTGGAAGAAACAATCGGGCATATTCCAGAATTAATTAGCTGTAGATATAATCCAGGTGGACTATTCAAGATTAGTAATGATATCATGGACAACCCTGGAGATGCAAAGTATGGTATGACAACAGATCAGTTGTTTGAAGCTTTTAAAACATTGAAAGAAAAAGGTGCAAAAGAGTTTGGTATTCATGCATTTCTTGCTAGTAATACAGTAACAAATGAATATTATCCTATGTTGGCAAAAGTATTATTTGAAGTAGCTGTAAAATTGCAGCAAGAAACAGGCGTTCATATCAAGTTTATTAACCTTTCAGGTGGCATTGGTATCCCTTATAGACCAGATCAAGCAAGCAATGATATCAAAGCAATTGGAGAAGGTGTGCGTAAGGTATACGAGGAAGTGTTTGTGCCAGCAGGTATGGATGATATTGCAATTTACACAGAATTAGGTCGTTACATGATGGGACCTTATGGTTGCTTAGTAACAAAGGCTATTCACGAGAAGCATACACATAAAGAATACATCGGTGTAGATGCTTGTGCAGTAAACTTGATGCGTCCAGCGATGTACGGTGCATATCATCATATTACAGTAATGGGGAAAGAAGATGCTCCATGCACACATAAATACGATGTAGTTGGATCATTGTGTGAAAATAATGATAAATTCGCTGTAGATAGAATGTTACCAGAGATTGAAAAAGGAGATTTATTAGTTCTTCATGATACTGGTGCACATGGATTTGCTATGGGATACAACTATAATGGTAAATTAAAATCAGCAGAAATCTTGTTAAAAGAAGATGGAAGCACGCAATTAATACGTAGAGCAGAGACTCCAGCAGATTATTTCTCTACCTTTGATTGCTTTGAGATTGGTCAGAAGTTAAAGAAAATGAAGTAGATATACTAATATAAGTATATAAAAGCATAAAATATAAAGGCTCCCTATTTATTTGATACCTAATGTAAGGTGAAATAGATAGGGAGCTTTTATATTGAATTAGTTTAATAGGAACTCACTTGTTTAACGAGCAACAAATACATGGTCTTTCGCTGAACGCTTTGCCATAAGACAAGATCTTGCACTTTCGATTCCGGATAGAAGAGGTGCGTAAGATTTCTCTTTTCCAGCCATCATTGCGATGAAATTCTCCATTAATACTTTGTCTCCTCCAAAATGATTTAGACCATGAGAATCAATGGTAATCGTTTCTACCGTACCGCTATTGTGGTGTTGTATCTTGATAACGGATGTTGCAAAATCGAACTCCATAGTAGCTAGATAACCAATGACTCTATAAGATCGCTGTGCTGCAGATTTTCTTGCTACGAAGTTTTGTGAATAGAACCCGTGTACACCGTTTTCAAACTGCATGAGAATGCTTCCGCTATCATGATTGCCAGTATCTTGTGCAAAACAACATAGTTCGCCATCTACATGATCAAAGTGTTGATTTGCGATGACATAACTGCTTTCAGGGCATGTCCGATATTCTGGGCACTTAGGACACGTTAGACCTTCAGGTTTACTACCCTTGAAAATCACTTTACTTTCCATGGCAGTAATAGAGCTAGGGATTTCATCTAATAAGTACTGAATGACATCGATATCATGTGTGGATTTTTGTAAAAATAGTCCCCCTGTTAATGACTCATCTTTGAACCAAGTATGATAATAAACACGGGCATAAGAAACATTGTTTACTGCTTGAAATTGGGAAATAGTACCTAAAGTCCCGTTATCTATTATTTCTTTTGCCTTCTGACAAAGCGGAGTCACGCGAAGAGGAAAAGAAACTAAGACATTCGGCTTGAATTTCTTCTCGGCCTGAGAAAGAAGCTCTAGTTGTTCCTCTGTAATACTTACTGGTTTCTCCAGAAAAATAGGGATATTATATTTCATTACATTACAAGCGATTTCGGTATGATTATTGCAACAAGTGGCAATCATAATACCGTCTAGAACCTCGTGTTCCATCATCTCAAGATAGTCATGATAAAAATGAATAGATTCTTCAGAAAGTTGAAGGGTTTTTAAACGATTCTTTGGACCATCCCATTCGATATCACAAATACAAGTTACTTTAGCGCTTAATTGAAATTGTTTGATGTTGCGAATCATGTATTCGGCACGAAGGCCGAATCCAATGACTCCTATTTTATATATAGTATCGTTCATAATAGCTCCTATCCTTTGATTCCAGCGCTTGCAATATTTTCTTTGATTTGATTAGAGAATAATATTGTTAATATGAGTACTGGAACAATTGTTAATACTGATAATCCCATAATAAAGTTTGTTTGAACACTATTTACTTTAGAAATATTGTATAATGCAACGTTCAATGTCCATAATTCTTGACTTTCTGTCACCATCCATGCCCAGAAGAAATCATTCCAGTTAGATAAAAATGTTTGGAGCGCAACGACAGCGATAATTGGTTTTGAAAGTGGAACACAAATATTGGTGAATAAGTAAATACTTGATGCACCATCGATACGTGCTGCCTCAAACAAACTGTCTGGTAGATTATCAAAAAATCCTTTGTATAGATAAACGAAGAATCCGTATGGTAGTAAGTGAGGCAATAGTAGTGCGGCATAGGAATCATAGAATCCCATGTTATTAAACATAATTAATTGCGGTACCATAATGGATACAAAAGGTATCATGGTAGAGCCTAAGAAGAAAAACAACATAATAGTAGCGGTTTTCTTTGGCAATAATTTCGAGAGAGAAAATGCGGTAAATGCGCACAGTGTCGTCTGAGATAATATTGCAAATCCTATAACAAAGAATGTATTAAAGAAAAAGGCTCCAAAGCTAAATTTCGCAATGATATCATTGTTGGAATATATGTAACTTGGTAGTTGCACGTAGTAAATGAAGCTTTCTACCAATAAGAAATTATTCTGTACTAAGGTAGTACCTAAAATAGTTCCTTCTAGTTCATAATCTTCATCCATTAATGTTGTAACTATTTCAGAAACAGCATTGTCTCCGATATCTTCTATATCAGAAGATACATCTAAGCCAGAATAATCATACTCATAACCTAAGCTGGTAATAGCTTTTTCCATTTTGTCGCCATAGGTTAATGTGTTTTGGGAAATAAATACCCCTTTGAAGATACCATTGTTGATTTCAAGGTCGAGTTCGGTACGATGGCCTCTTGAGTAATAAATTACTTCACCATCTATCGTACCATAAAACTTGATCTCAAATACGGTTTCGTCTTCGATGTCGTTATCGGCAGCCAACCCGATAGTTGTAAGTACATGGTCATATTGTATTTTACTAAGTAATTCATCTTCGTTCAAATCATCAAATTCTGAATAGTCTAGATAAACACTTAAGCTTTGTGCACTATCAGGTAATAGACTTGGTGGAACATCGTAGATGGAAGAAGAATCTTTCATTGCATTTGCGCCAATATATAGCAAAGGATAGATAATTGCTAGTGAAAACACAATGGCCACAAAATAGGCGAATATATTAAAGAATTTTGTATTTTTCATAATCGTCTCCTTTTAATTAGAATTGCTTTGGTCTAGCTTGATTTGAATTGCGGCAATAATTGCAATTACAATGAGTAAAGTAACGGATGCAGCGGCAGCCTTACCATATGACAATGTTGTGTATATAGAGTCATAGATAAAAATACCCATTGACGTAGAAGCGCCATTTGGTCCACCACTTGTGTATTGGAATGGTACATCCAAGATCTGCATTGAAGTAATACATGCTAAGATTAGCTGTATAATGATAATAAAACGGATATTTGGCAATACGATAAATCGTATCTTAGAGAATCCAGTACAACCATCTAGTGAAGCTGCTTCATATATATCTGATGAAATTCCTTGAATTGCAGCTAGATATAGAAGAACTCCAACACCACCACCTACGATTCCAGGAAAGATAATTGCAAATTTCGTTAAGGAAGGATCACTTAACCACAATTGTGCATCTCCACCAAAGAATTTAAATATTTCGTTTGCTAAACCATAATCTGGATGCCAGATATATTTCCATATAATGACATTAATTGACATAGGGATTAGTGTAGTGGTTAAATAGATAGTAGTAAAGATCTTCCGACCTCTTACTATTTCATTCAAAAAGATTGCTTGTACCAAAGGAACCCAAAATATTAATACGATATTTAATAGAAGAAAAATAAACGTATTTTGCCATGCATCCCAGTAGGCACTTGTGTTAAATAAGTTTTTGTAATTGTCTAGACCTACGAATGTTCCTGGTGGATTGATTGCATTGTAGTTGAATAGTGACATATAAAAAACTTTCGCTATCGGATAATATCGAAGCCATATTGTAGCTATAATACCTGGAATCAAAAATATCCAACCCGTAATATAGGTACTAGTTTTTATAGAGCCTATGGTAGATTTTTTTGATTTACCAACAAGTTGTTTCATATTACATACCTCCATTTAAATTGTTTAGATGATACAAAAAAGTATAGCATGAATTGAAAAAAGGTGGGATGTCCTATTATTAAGCAAAAGGTATGTATATTCAATTATTTCATAAAACTTGATTATAAATATTAAAATTGGGAACCTTTTTGTTGAAAATTTACGTTTTGTTTTCATTCTCTTAATTGTATGATTACATTAGTTACAAACAAGACATTTACAGAGCTTGAACAAAAAAGGAGGAAAAAAATGAAAAGATTATTAGCAATGACTATGATTTGTTCATTAGCACTTACCAGTTTAATCGGATGTAGTTCTAGTGATACAACATCAACAACAGAAGCAACAGCTGAAGCAACAACAGAAACAACGGACACAGGTGAAACGGTAGAACTTACATTGTGGTACACAAGTACACAATTAACAGATTTAGAATTATCGTTACAAGAGCAATTTATGGAAGCAAATCCTAATATTACAATCAACAATGTAATTAAAGAAGGAGATCCAGGTAATGATTTCTATACAGCAGTAGCAGCAGGAAATGCGCCAGACGTAGTAACAACATCATTTACAGTGATGGATCAATACATGGAAGCAGGAATCTTAGAGCCAATGAATCAATATTTTGATGCGTGGGAAGATAAAGATGCATTTGATCAAGTATACTTAGATCAATTCTCAGTAGATGGCAATCTTTATGGATTAGTAACTTGGTCGGCAGCAATGTATCTAGGATACAATAAAGCGTTATTTGAAGAAGCAGGCGTAGCAGAAGTGCCTACAACTTGGGATGAAGCAATTGAATCCGCTACTTTGATTTCTGATTTGGGAGCTGACATCGTAGGATATACAACACTTACAGCAGAGTGGACAGAGTGGTATTTCCAATACTATGTATGGCAAGCAGGTGGAGATTTGACAGCATTAAATGATGATGGAACGATTGAATTAACATTTACAGATCCAGCAGTAATTGCAGCAGGTGAGTACTATCAAGAATTAAGTAGTTCTGGTGTATTACAATCAGACTTAACATTAAATTATAGTGATATGTTAGATTTATTCGCACAAGGTAAAATCGGTATGATGCCATTCGCAGGAGACTGGGTATCAGTAATGGTTGGAAAAGGAATGAATCCAGATGATATCGGATTAGCATTATTCCCAGCTGGACCTTCAGGAGAAAGTGTAACAACTGATATTGGTCAAACAATGGTAATTAATGCAGCATCTGACGAAGCTACAAAAGCAGCAGCTTGGGAATATATTGCATTTATGTTATCAGTAGATACATTGACTCAAAAAGCAGAAGATAAAGTAGCGAGCGGAGCAGCAGATCCAATTATTTATGCACGTAATGACTTTGATTCCATCGCAATTACAGGATTACCAGAAGAATATGAAGAAGTAGTAGAAGCTTCAAAAGGTGGACGTCTTGAGTTTGCAGGAAAATCAATTATTGGTTCATATGTTGACAGTGCAGTACAAAGTATTCTAGTAGATCCAAATGCAGATGTGGAAACAGAATTTGCTGAGGCACAAAGCTTAGCACAAACAGAAGTTATAGATGCATACAATGCAGAGATTTTAGGAGAATAAATAGAAACCCTTTAAGTATCGGGAGCCTCTATCTTAGGATAGGGCTCCCGATGTTTTTATGCTTCTATATTATTGTTACGGAATTCTTTTGGCGTTTGTCCAGATAGTTGTTTGAAAATTTTACTGAAATACTTCGAACTTTCATAGCCACACATTACGCTAATTTCATAGACTTTCAAATCCGTTTCGCTGAGAAATTGTTTCGCAGCTTGAAAGCGCACGTGCGTTAAATAATCAATAAAATTCTGCCCTGTTTTATCCTTGAACAATTTACTAAGATAGATAGGATGCAGAAAGAATTGCTCGGCTAGCGTATTTAAACTAATATTTTCAGAATAATGTAAGGATATATATTTCTTGATTTTTGGTATTACAGCACTTGAATATGGGTTTGCAAGTTCGATACTAGGTGCCATTTTTTCTATGTAGAGAAGCATGTGTTTTGTGATGCTTTCTGTCGTGCTTTGCAAGTAGATTGTTTTGATAGAATTTAACGTTTCATCATTTGAATATTCTGGCAAATAATTGCTAAGGAATTTGTCTAATATCATATAAAACTCAATACCAAATGTATAGGATAAGGTATGGTTATGAGAAAAATCTTGTATGGTCTGCACGATGAATTCACGCAGAGTTTCGGTGTCTTTTTCTGATAATAATTCAGAGATAGTAGATACTTGTTTCTCGGTAAGGATTGAACGGTTGTATACAGAGTTTTCTATTTTATTATACGATATCAGAGTATCTCCTTCAGCAAAAACAGCAAAATCTAGTACTCTACCAGCTTGGTGAAAAGCTTTGCTGAAATTGCGAAATGCTTGAAATTGATTGCTAATTCCCGCGATTAACAGCGGACTTTTTTGCGATAAATAAGGCTTTAGAATCGCTGATATTTCTTCAAAAGAATGTCCAACGAATAGGACAGAAATATCATAAGTGTCGTAACTGAAAATATGTGAACGAAAATCTTCAAAGAGTTGTGATAGTTCTGAGAATATTTCTTCTTGAATACAATCGATTTCATCGTTGTTATTTAGGCGGATTCTCAAAATAAAAAGAGAATCATCTTGGTGAATATCAAATTCGCATCGAAAACCTTCTTCATCAATAAAAGAAGCATCCCGTACAAAGCTGTTTAACAAAAGATTTCTTTTGACTTTCTGGAGCTCTGAACTAATGTTACGAGACTGCCGTTCCTCTTGTAATTGTGCGAATAGTGTGTGAAAAGTCTGGCGTAATACATCGAATTCTACAGGTTTAGTGAGAAAGTCCGAACTACCTAAGCGAAGAGCTTGCTGTGCATATTGAAACTCACCGTATCCACTCAATATGACAGTCTTGATATGGGGATATTCATTTTTGACTTGCTCAATTAATTGTAAGCCAGTACCATCATCCATTTGGATATCTGATAGAATAACATCTACGTCATGATTTTCTACTAATTCGAGAGCGGATGCCACAGAGTAGCCAGTTCCCACTAGTTGAAAACCGAGGGCGTGCCAATTTACATATTTTGCCAATCCGGTGGTAATAATTTCCTCGTCATCTACAATAATTAAATTAAACATTGTTACAATCCTCCTCTGTTTCTTTAGGCATATGTAAGGTGATTTCAGTTCCAATATCTACGATACTTTCGATATTCACACCGAATAATTCACCGAAAAGTAATTTGAAACGCTGGTTTACATTTCGCAAGCCAATACTATCTTTAGAACCACTTGAATCTGATAGAGAGTGTCTTAACTGAATTAAGTCATTTCCAGACATGCCTCTACCATTATCGGTAATAACGATATATAAATAGTTTCTTGTTTCCCATCCATTAATATGTATGATAGGATTTGGATTAGATTTATCGAATCCATGTAACACTGAATTTTCTACTAATGGCTGCAGAGTGAGTTTTGGGATTCTGTGAAAATCAGGGTTGAATTCTAGTGTGTTTACGATTTTAATTTTATTAGTTTTACTAAAATTCACTACATCTAAATAGGCTGTAATATGAGCAAGTTCATTGGAAACAGTTATAAAACTTTCATCTTTTTTAATGGACATTCGCATTAGTTTGCAAAATGCATCAATCATGCGGCTAGTATCATTTTCTCCGTTACCGATATGAATAGAACTCCATCGAATAATATCCAAAGTATTGTACATAAAATGTGGATTGATTTGCATCTGTAAAGCATTTAATTGTGCGGTCACTTGATTGATTTCTAAATCTTTTTCACGTATGTGTGAATTTACTATATCGGTCATCAATTGTTCCGTTTCTTCAGCCATAATATTGTAATGATCCCCTACAATTGTAATTTCATCTTTTCCTTCGTGAGGGTATCGCACCTTTGAAAAGTCTTTACTAAATAGGTTCATAGTGCCAATAAGATCAGTAAGTGGTATTGCAATACTCAAACTTGATATGCGGGCAATAATGATGCAAAGTACCAACAGGATGGCAACTAAGATGAGACTTTGTGTACGACTTTCGTATGCTGGTGTTAGTAGCTTATCTAAATCCACCATGTGTACAACATAGATTGCTAATTTGCTTGACTTTTCATATGATACAAAAATATTGGTTTCCTTGTCTTTGATGGTGAAAGCGCCACTAGAATTCTGGAAAATATCGTCAGTGTAATTTGTAACATCATCAATATTCGGAGCATCAATATGAGAGTTGAAAACAGCTAACACATCTTGCTCAGTCAGTAAAAGCGTATTACCAGAATTATAGAATGAGTAATTCGTATAGTTATTACTGATGCTATCAATGTCGATGTTAAGCATTAAAACGCCGAGAAACTCATCTTGAGCATGGTTGTATACACTAACGGTCATAGCAAATGTATTCTGGATACCAGATTGGCTGTAAGGAAACTTATAGATTAAATCCGTTTCAGTGGAGGCATCATACCACGTTGAATAGCCTTTTTTCTCGATGGCATCTAAGTAATATGGTGATGTGTAGAAAGAATCTAAATCATGAATGATAGCACCGTACATATCTAAAGAGTTTGGTTTCATATTGTATTGATCATAGGGGCTAATAAAAGTGATGTTAATAATATCATAGTCTGTAGAAGCTAATGTAAAGAAATTCTCTGCAATTGTAACTTTATTTTGCTGATATAGCTCGTTTTGCATATAATTTTCATCGTTTTGTGCAATCGTATTATTCTCAGTTAATATTCGTATATTTTCTTCATTAGCATAGAAAGCACGAGAAAGATCTTCGTAGTCAATAAGTGTTGTATCAATTTGGTTTAATAGATTACTAGTGATTAAAGATAGATACTGTTGTGTATTAGCGCTAAGTTCATCTACGTTCTTCTGGAAATTGTAAAAAGTAATAAATAGAAGAGGGATAATAGAACATAGAGAAAACAACAAAAATAGGCGCGAAAAAATAGGGATTCTGCGTAGATGTCTTATAAATATTAAATCAAGCTTCTCAATTTTTTTCTTCAAAATCCTACCCTCAACTTCCTCGATTCTTAATCGCTATAATTATTGTAACAAATGTATGACGAGATAGCTAGTATAAGAATCAACTTAAATTCCCTTCAAAATTTCCAGGTGAATTGCACCTATAATGAGTTTGGACAATGCGATATAAAAAATAAATCAAATATAAAAAAAATAGTGTTGCACTACATTCCTAGTCATGCTATAATAAACATCGTTCAGTACGAACGAGAGCAGGTGTGGCGGAATGGCAGACGCACAAGACTCAAAATCTTGCGGGGGTGACCTCGTGTGGGTTCAAGTCCCACCACCTGCACTATTTATTAATATGGAAGAAGTATCTAAAAGCTCGCAAAGCCTTATTTAACAAGGATTGCGAGCTTTTTGTTGTTGTATGAGATATCTATGAGATAAGTTGTTTCTGCCCCTTCTTGCCCCTTTTTTGCCCCCAGAGATTTGGGGACTAAACTGATAACAGATGAATAGATTCTATTTCAGCGTTATCCTTCTCTTTTAAGCGGTTTGTAACGTGGAAGTATACTTCTCTTGTAATCTTTGTGTCGTGATGTCCTAATCGCCTAGAAATCACTTCAAGGGATATGTTTTGCTCTGCCATCAAACAAACATGGGTGTGACGCAATATATGCGTAGTAACCTTTTCTTTGTCCAATATCAGGACACCATTTTCTTTCAAATATTTATTATATGAATAATAGCTAATATAATCACCCTTAATGTCACATAAAAATAATTTAGTATTTTTATAACCGTGCCGGAGCCTTTGCTGAAGCATAAGTGATTTGATTTCTTTTAAATAGACATAAAGTTCATCTTGCATATATACAGAGCGATGAGAAGTGAATGTCTTAGCAGTGTTGATGATTTTATTGGTAGGATCATATGTTTTAGATATAATGATGTATCTGCTATCAAAATCTAAATCATCCATGTTAAGGGCAATAAGTTCACCTATGCGTAATCCGCTTAGGGCCATAATTTTGGTAACCATCTGCCAGTGTTTAACTTTCATGTTCGAGATTAATAATTCTAATTGCTCACGTTCGAGATATTTGTCTTGAATCTTAGCACGAGCAGATACATCATCAAAAGGAGTAAGCTTATCTAAGTAACGATTATCATCTACATAGTCGTTTTGATATCCCCAATTAATTAATGCTTTAAAGCGAGTGAGCCATCCATTAAGAGTAGAATTATCTCTCTTAGTATGAAGTAACTTAGAGCGTATATAACCAGCTGTGAGTTTATTTACAATTGTATCTGGCTGCAATATTTTCAGGATAGATTGACATGCAAAATAATTACGCTTAAAGGTAGAAGCCTTTACTGTTAGTTTTTGATGCTCCAGATAGAGTTGGATGAGCTGAGAGAGACTAATATTTTCATTACAAACCACCGTTTGTTTAGAGTCTATTTTAATTCTCAAAGCTTCTTCTGCTGCTTTCCTTGTTACACGAGTATCTTTATTTATCGTGACAGAAACTTTCTTTTCTTTTCCAGTGATATAATCGGTGTAGCGTTCCACGCATTTAAATTTTCCGTTTTGTAGTTTCTCGATCCACATATCTATTCTCCTTATAATTGGGTATAAAAAATACACCTATACAGGTGCAAAGGATACATGCTATAATCATAGTTGGTTAGGAGATTATATCTATCCTTGATAGTATAGTTTTCGTAAAAGCTCTGGTGTTAGCGCACTGGGGCTTTTTTATTCGTCTTTAGCTTTCATTTTTTCTTTAGTTGTCTACATTTGTTGCACCACATTTATATCAAGCACTATGTGCTAAATGCCTAAACTTTGCTTTTAGTTCTATAAAACAAAAAAAGCTGATAACCGAAGTTATCAGCTTACTCATAAATGAAATAGGTAGGGTGACATTCCTACATCTCCAACTAGGGTGGCGGCTGCCCGTTCCGCCCTCTGCTTTCATTTAATACAGTTTATGTAATCTGTAACTTTAGTATACATTATTTAATATTATTGTCAAGAGGCTTTAACGTTCCTTTTTTGATGAAGTTTCTAACTCTATTCGTATTCAATACATATAATGAACGTGCATAATATACATTGCTAGCAGAAACTCGTACAGCCACTTTAACGAATTCGCCATTGACCATATATTCTTTTGCGAATTCAATGGAGTTATCCTTTGTATTTAGACCTACATAATCAGGTGTAGCGATAATCGAGCTGATATCATTTCGATAGCGATTATAGTCAGCTGGATGCGAACTCTGCATATGCTCTAAGTTGGTGTCAGCGATATAAATAGGAGTGCTAGCAGCAATATTTAAGTTTAATGTATTTATTACCCGTGATGAGAACTCACCTATTTTATATCTTTGTATCATTATTGCTCCAATCTATTGCTTGACATACATTAAGTATGACAACATTGTATTCAAAACTTCATCCTTAGTTCTTTTGCATTTGTATGTCATCTGCATCTAACTCCTTTCTGGGAGCTGCAGCACCACACTTATTTATTAGTAGCCATTTTGTTCTACGCCGTAAGTTGCTTGCTCGGTTGTAAAACCTTCGTATTCTAATTGATCAATTAATCCACTGCGAGAGAATGAAGAGTAGTCCATATATGATTCGGCAGACAATACGGCTTGCTCCATCCAGTCGGCATTACAATTATCTACACCATAAGTGGCTTCCTCAGTTGTGTATCCTTCATATTCTAATTGTTCTATTAATCCAAGATAAGAAAATGATGAGTAGTTTAGATATGACTCGGCACTTAAAAGTGCTTGCTCCATCCAATCTGCATCACAGTTATCGACTGCGTAAGTAGCTTCCTCAGTTGTATATCCTTCGTACTCCAATTGATCGATCAATCCAGTGTATGAGAAAGAAGAGTAGTTGAGATATGAATGAGCTTGAGACAATGCGTTCTGTTCTCCTAAGGTAACATCTTCGGTAATAACTTCGGTAGCATCTTCGGTGATAGCTTCGGTAGGTTCTTCGGTAATAACTTCGGTAGGTTCTTCGGTAATAACTTCGGTAGGTTCTTCAGTAATAGCTTCGGTAGCATCTTCGGTAATAACTTCAGTAAGTTCTTCAGTTAGCGTATCCTCTGAAGCACCATCGTCCCCACCCAAAGTGCTGATAAAGGTTAGGATAAGTAAAACGGTGACTATAATCTTAACGGCTTTCTTCCATCCAGTGTGCTTCCACATTAGGTATAGCCCTACAGGGAAGAATAATATTAACAATGCTATGACCCATCCTGTCTTTTGATACCACTTCTTTGATTCCATAATTTTTCCTCTTTTCTTTAGTTTTCTACATTTGTTGCACCACATTTATATAAAGCTCATGCGAGCAATATATCTAATCTTCGTATAGAATTCAAACCGTTACAATTTGTAACAAGTTCATTACATTTGACAAATCTTAAAACATTGACTATAATACATTCAACAAGACAACTGAGTTGATGGGTGCACTCCATCTTCTCTGAAATAGCTAGTTTATAAAATAGACGTTACTTTTCCAGAGTAGGACGTCTATTTTTTATGGGTAAAATTAAGAATGGCTATAATCAAAAGACTAGTAGTCAGTATAATCATAAATTCTTCGTATGTACTCATATAACCACCCCCTCTCAAGACTAGAAAAGATGGAAAACGCCCCTCAGTTGCCTAGGCAAATGTATTATAATTTTCTCAAAGTTCTAAAACTCTACATGTATCACATTATCATTATGTATTTTTATCCGATTTTTTCTACGTCCCCTTTATTACTATAACCAAGTTCAATCAATTCTTCAGCACGTTCGCAGAGCTTTTTTTGACCATCACTGTTCAACTGGCGGTAATATTTCAACATACGTTCATCGGTTGATGAGGCTTGCGCCGGCGCAACTGGGAGAGCGTTAGGCTTGTCATCCCAGCCCATAAGATAGGATGGTTTACAGTTTAAAACAGTGGACATTGATTCAATTGTAGAACGTTTGATGTTTTCAACACGACCATTTTCATATTTTGCAATAGCAGATTTTTGGAGACCAAGAGCAGTTGCCAATTCTTCTTGGGTCATTTTCATAAATAGCCGTCGCTCTTTAATTCTTTTTGACATATCCATATATATAGCTCCCTTCGTGTGTCTTGATTTTACTACAGTATAAAGGTAAATGCAAGGAAAATTTACAAAGGTGTCTAAAAAATACAACATTTTTGTTGACAAGTGAATTTTAAAGTGATAATATCAAAGTGTCTAAAACAGACACAGAAAGGAGAGAGAAAAGGTGAACAAAAATAAATTGGTATCCGTAATGAAGTTACATGGGGATACAGGTCAAAATCTAGCGGATTATTTAGGGGTGGCAAGAACAACAATATCGGCAAAGATAAATGAAACCAGAGCAGAATTTACACAAAGAGAAATTAGCAAGATTAAAAAACGATATAATCTTACACCAAATGAAGTAGATGAAATTTTTTTTGAAGAAAAAGTGTCTTTAATAGACACGTAAGACAAAGCGGGGAAGGAGGTAGTAGAGATGAATAACAGAAAGAAAGATATGATAGCTAGACTATTAGCATATCAAGAGAAGCTACGTGGGTTTATGTAACGATAAAAAGGAGGTAGGAGATGGAGAATATAGTAGATGTTTTACAGGGCATTTGCTTAGTAGGATATGGAATCAGTGCATTAATAAACAATATCGTACTTTTTAGAGTACAAAAACAACAAAGTTTGCTATGGAAACAAATAGAGAAATTACAACAATAACAATACTTATAATGGTAGCTTTTTTATTCCATGATGTATTTTTTTGATTTTCCTTAGCTTCCTTCTCAGCATCAGCTTTCATTTCTTCTAGCATTTTCTGTTGCTGAAGAATGAGTTCAAGTTGTTTGCGCTGAATAGCATTGCTATCGCCTAACTTGGAATTTATCTGTTGCTCAGTAGAATTGGAATAATCTGCACTGTAATGGTAAATAGGTAGGTCGTCTAAATCGTAGTTCATAAACAAAAATCCTTTCATGCATGGTTTACAAAATTATAGCACTGGAAGGGATATGAGGCAATAAGGAAGTAGTGATGTAGAAAGGAGGTAGTAGA
>JAWXVA010000038.1:0-4917 GCA_044425815.1 Eubacteriales bacterium | reverse complement strand
GTGATGTAGAAAGGAGGTAGTAGAGATGGATAATGTAGCTTTAGGAGAATGGTGCACAGTTGCTTCAATTGCTTTACTTGGAATCAATCAAATAATTCTCTTTATAGGATTGTATAGAGTAACTGAAAGAATGATACGTGAGGATGATTCAAAATGTTTAAATTGTATAAGTATTAGAAGAAAGCGAGAAAAAAATGAATCCGATGTATGTAGAAAAAATTAGAGGGTATCCATATAAGAATATAGCTGGGATAGCTCAAGAATTTGGAGTGAGCACTCAGACAGTCAAAGAAAGACTCCAAGAGATAAGGGAGCAGATTAAGCAAGGTAGATACAGCAGATACGCAGTGATAGCAGATGGAAGAATCGTACTGATTAATGTATATGTATTTGTTGACTATTTAACATATCGACAGCAATTAAAAGATAAAAACATGTCAAAGCACGTGCCAATGTTCCAGCCACGTACGATAGCAGAGATGTGTGGCTGGGAGGTGTGATATGGAACGATACACAACAGAGAGCGGGAGAATGATTGATTTCGAAGAAATCGCACCAGACATTATAACGAATGAATTTAAAGAATGGCTATATAGAAATGGTTATTTCAGAGTACCAGCATCGGTGAAATATCACGGATCTCATTCGGGCGGACTATACGAGCACTCCAAAGAAGTGTATAAGATTCTGAAAGAATATGGAGAAAAAAAGATAGTCAAGTGGGACAGGCCAGAAAGCCCATTTGTAATCGGTATGTTGCACGACCTGTGCAAGATGGACCAATACATATATAACGAAGAGTTGGAGCGTTGGGAATATGACACGTTGAATAAAAACAACCGCTGGAACAATGGACATGCTGAGAAATCTCTAGCATTAATCTTAGGACACCTAAGGCTGACACAGCAAGAGGTTATGTGTATCCGATGGCATATGGGCGCATTTGACGATAAAGAGCATTGGAAGTTTTTTAAATCAGTGGAACCAGATAATGCAGTCATGTACACGCATACTGCAGACATGGTAGCAGCACAGAGAGGAAGTTAAGATGGGTAAGGTATTGATGGCAATTGGCATCCTGCTAGTGATAGGAGCGGCAGGATTGTCGGATGCGGACATAATCTCCATAACGGAGATAGGCATCAGAACAGGAGTAGGGACAGGATTAACGTACATAGGGTACAGATTGGAGAAAAGATGGCAGATAGATTAACAAAGAGAAGGTGCAGAGAGAACACGATGTGGAACAAGGCATCCTACTACACCACTCCAGATAAGATGGATTTAGAAATTCGAACGATTGGAGGGAATACAGAAATGAGAAGCCCGCTTATCACAAGATTAGGAGAATATGAAGACATTGGAAGTGTGGAATCCATCAAAAAGAAATTAGGATTCGGGTAACAAAAAAAGCATTCAGAAGAATGCTTCATGTGGCTAGTCGATTGCACTCGAAAAGCCGATTAATGGTAGAAATATAAACCCATAAATATTCTATCATTAATTTCAACAAAATGCAAGAAAGACGGAGAGCGAAAGGCTCTTTTGATTTCTTGTTAAGAATATTAAAGATAGGACCTATGAGATGGCATATAAGAAGAAAACATATACGTTTAAAAATGCAATAGAAGTAGTGGAGTGTCATAACGGTAGATACGGAGCACCAGGAGAAAAAAGACAGAAGAAAAAGAAGCCCACACCAGAGCAGATTGAAAAGAGAAACCAGTACAACAAAGAACGGACATGCCTGAGACGGATGCGGGAACACTTCAATGTGAATGACTACTTCTTTACCTTGTCCTACGAAAAGGACAAACGACCGAATGACATAGACGGAGCGAAAAAAGATTTTAGTAATTTTACTAGAGAGCTTAGGAAGATATTTCATAAATTAGGAATACCCATGAAGTGGATTCGAAACATTGAAGTGGGGAGTAAGGGAGCGTGGCATATTCATGTGGTAATGAATCGTATTACTGACCTAGATATCTACATACGGAAATTGTGGAAGAAAGGCATGGTTCACTTCAAGATGCTGGATGCAAGACATGAATTCGAAGAATTGGCCAAGTATATGACGAAATCAGAAAAGACGGATTCGAGATTGAGAGAGACAAGCTATTCCACTTCAAAGAACATACCAATCCAAGAACCAGAAATAAAGCCAATTCACTGGAAGACATGGAGAAAGATAAAAATACCAGAAGGATTCTATTTGGATCCAGATTTGTTCCATGAAGGAATTAACCCATGCACGGGGTACAAATACCGCACCTATACATTACTGCGGATAGTAAGGAGGGAATAAATTGTATCGCATCAATATTTACCTAGAGATTGAAAAGGACGCTATGCAGACCACCAGAAACAAATATGGTTACGTCCTGTCATACCTAGACAAAAAAGGTAATCCATACGAAAGATGCGGATTTGGAGAACGCATCGGAACCAAGAACCAAGTAACCCTATCAGCGATGATAGATGCTCTGAAGCGAGTGAATCAAAGTTGCGAGATTCACATCCACACTCAGAACGATCATGTATGTGGAATGATGGACAATTGTATTGATAGTTGGGTTAGCAGAGGATTCGTCACAGCAAAGGGAAAAGAAATCGCTAATTTGGAAGAATGGCAACAAGTAGCAAAGCTAACGAGAGCCCATCTAATCAAGATGGAGAAGGGCTATCACGAGTACACGGAAAAGCTCAAGTATGAAATGAGGAGACATTATGAAGAGAATATGGGAAAAGATGTTGCGCCAGACGAGGTACGTGAAGCAACTGGAAGCGGACAATGCTAGCCTGAAGGATCAGTTAGGAGTAGTAATAGAATATGAGCTGAAATTGACTGAAGAGAGCATGAAACAAAACCAACTGCTGAAGGAAGCAGAATCTATAGCATGCTATTTATTGGATAATCCATTTATAAAATTCCGAGGTAGAGACAACAAGGATTTCATGAACATTGGAATGAAAAAGATGGATGATTACTACAAGAAGAAATTAGATATAAAAAACAATGAAAAAGCAGGACTGTTAACAATAAGCGTAAAGGAGAGAGCGGATGTTTGATGTATTTGGAGAATTTGATTCATGGGAAGAGATAAACATGGCAGCAGATGGATTATTTAACGAAGGAGACTTAAATAACATCAAGGTACTAGCTAAAGAGAACGGAATACCAGAAGAGCTAGTAACCATGTTTACCGATGGTGAAATACCGACACTATGTGATGCAGAGACAGCGGCAATAGGAAAAATCGAAGTAGAGAGTGCAGAACTCAAGGTAGTAGAAATTATGAGCGACTGGGTGGAATACATTAAAAGCCAATGTATGGCAAATGAGAAGATACGCCTAGCAGTGAGAAGAAAAAATAAGAATTTGAAAGGGTGTATTGCAGAGATTCTGAAGTGGTCGTTCAAGAATCAAAACGACATTGATAAAGATATCATAAAGGCAGCAGGTGTGAGCGCAAGTAGGGTGACACTAGGTATTCCAGGAATGGGAACTGCTAAGAAAATGATTAAAAAGTACTATTTGGGGTAGAGAGTATGAAAAGAAAACAAATAGAAAAAATACCTTGGAACAAGGTAGGGGATAAAGGGAAAAAAGCAGGATATATTGCAGTAGCAACTACAGTAGAGATAGAGACCATTCCGCATCTAATATTAGATATTTATAAGAGAAAGCAGTATCAACAACCAGTGATGAGAGCAGCTTACACCGAAACGGACTGGGCGATATATTACGTAGAAGAAAGTCGCTGGTATCAGAGAAGACTAAAGGATAAAAACGATATATTAAGGTGGGAAGTAGAAGACGGAAGTAGCACGTATATATCAAAATCCAGCGAAGACATTATCACGCAGTTTGTAGAGCGTGAAAATAGAAACAGCTGGGGTACATGGGATAGAAAATTAAGCAGAATTGAAGATGATATTCTGTGGGAGAAAAGAAGTCAAGCCAGTGGACGACGAGTGGAACGACTGCAAAGCAGATTAGAACAGTCGGGAGAAATTCCAGAAGCGGTTACAAAATGGATAGAAGAAGAGCTCTTTAGAGGTGAGCATTATATTTTTTATAAACGCAAGGGAAATAATACAGAGTGTTATTGTGCCACCTGTGGACATAGCTACACACTAAAACATAATGAACTGGTGAGATGCAGTGATATGATACCAGAAATTCCGAAAAAGGATGAAAGAGGACAGTGCCTACACTGTGGCACGACAGGAACATTTAAAGCAAGTGGATATGCGAAAAATGGAATTCGTATTATAAGACCATGTTATACAGCGGAACGATATGGGGAAGAAGACGTAGTAGTTAGATACATTGAACCAACCAAAAGCTTTAGAAAAGGCCAAGAAGAGTATATCAATATATTAGAAGTGTCAAGAATCTACTACATAGGCGGCAAAGTGCTTAGGGATTATAACGTTTACAATGGATGGTCCTGCCAACAAGAATGGCAAGACTGCAATATAGCAGGGATGAATAACATTGCATTGATGAATGGAAGAGTATGGCCAGGAAGTATAAAAGAACTGAAGCAAACAAAATTCAAATATAGCGAAGTGGATAAATTTCTTCTACGCTATCGTGAAATAAACTTATCGAAATATTTGGAACACTACCAAAATAATCCATGCATGGAATTCTTGTCAAAGATGGGGATGCACAAATTAGTAAAAGCCATATATGACAATCGGTTACGATTCAATGATAAACGGGAGAAAAAACCGAATCAATTGCTAGGGATTAAAGCAGAAAAAATGAAGTTTTTTAGTGCTACAGCAGGTGATCCAGATGTTTATGATGTCCTTCGCATGGAAAAAGAAGAAAACTATAGCTGGACAAATGAGCAAGTTATGGAATTAGCACGTATGAATGTAAATAAAGAAAAATTTATAAAG
>JAWXVA010000162.1:0-4262 GCA_044425815.1 Eubacteriales bacterium | reverse complement strand
ACCGAATCAAAGAAGAGGATATCAAAGTGGCCAAAGTGCTACATATCGGATGTGACGTTGCTAGATTTGGTGATGATAAAACAATCATAGCTCCACGCATTAGCGGGAAAGTATTTGAATTTAGAAAATATGTGAAGAAGAGTACTATGGAGACAGCTGGTAATGTGATTCGATGCTGCAAGGATTATATGAAACAGTATCCACAAATCAAAAACTGTATTATCAAAGTAGATGATTCTGGTGTCGGCGGTGGTGTCACTGACCGATTAAATGAAGTTATCAAAGAAGAAAAGTTACCTTACAAAGTAATACCCGTAAATAATGGTGAATCAGCCAAAGACGGGTATTATTTTAATTTAGGAGCGCAGATATGGGGGAATATCAAAGAGAATCTAGAAATGAATTTTTCTAATCATATTAAAAATATAAATGATGTGCTAATAGAACTGCCTTATGATGAGGAGTTAATTAAGCAACTGAGCATCCGAAAGTACCATATGACTTCCAAAGGGAAGATACAGTTAGAATCAAAAAAAGAGATGAAAGAACGTGGAGTAGGTTCGCCAGATACAGCAGATGCATTGTCGCTTGCACTGTATGATCCTAATACATGGATTTATTAAGGAGGGTGAGAAAATGTTAACACAAGCAGAAGTTATACAATTCATCAATGAAGATAAGAGTACAAAGAAAAAACTTGATGCGAAAAAAGGATTGGATTACTACGAAGCAGAGCACGATATTAAACATTATAAATTATACTATGTAGATGATGATGGAGTACTGCAGGAAGATAAGAATCGGTCAAATATCAAAATAGCACACCCCTTCTTTACAGAGCTTGTGGACCAGGAAGTACAGTACATGCTGAGCGGTCATGAGAATATCGTTAAATCCGATGACGGGTTGTTACAAAAGGAGCTAGATAAGTATTTCGATGATGCGTTTAAGTCCGAGCTAGCAGAGTGCTTAACCGGAACGGTAGTTAAAGGCTTTGAACATATGTATGCTTATAAATCAGTGAATGGTAGAACGAAATTTATAACAGCTGATTCTATGGGTGTAGTTGAAGTTCGTGCAAAGGATACGGACGACGGATGCGAATATGTAATCTACTGGTATACAGATAGGATAGAAAAGGGACATAAGAAAATCAAACGAATTCAGGTGTGGGATGAAAATTATACATACTACTATGTGCAAAGTGAAGATGGAGAGCTAGAGCCAGATGAATCGGAAGAGGTAAATCCAAGACCGCATATTATCTATACGAAGGGCGAAGAAGAAACATTGTACTGTGAAGGGAATGGTGGATATGGATTCATTCCGTTCTTTAGACTGGATAATAATAAAAAACAGCAATCTGGATTAAAGACGGTAAAAGACATAATAGATGATTATGATTTAATGTCTTGCGGATTATCAAATAACTTGCAAGATATCTCGGAAGGCATTTATGTAGTGAAAGGATTTACTGGACACAATATGGATGAACTTATCCAAAACGTAAAGGTGAAGAAACACATTGGAGTGGATTCGGATGGAGATGTAGATATTAAGACGATTGATATTCCATATGAGGCGAGAAAGATTAAATTAGAACTAGATGAAAAGAATATCTACCGATTTGGGATGGGATTCAATTCAGCGCAGTTAGGCGATGGAAATATTACTAATATCGTTATCAAGTCGAGATATGCATTATTGGATCTAAAATGCAATAAGTTAGAGATTAAGTTAAAACAATTTTTGAGAAAGATTATAGGCGTGGTATTAAAAGAGATAAATGAAGAAAATGACACGGATTACAATCAAGAGAATGTACAATTTAACTTTAAACGTGAAATCATGACGAATGCACAAGACAATGCAGAGATCAAGAAGACAGAGGCAGAAACTGAGCAGACACTCATTAATACGTTACTATCGTTAGTTAATACATTTGGTGATGAAATTATATTAAAGGCCATATGCGATGCTCTAGACTGGGATTACGAAGAGATTAAGGATAAGATACCAATGGATGGAGAAACCGATACACAGAAAGCACAGGAGATGTTAGGAAGCCTAACACAAGAGGTGACGACATAATATGAACGAACGTCAATTGGAAGTGCAAAAGGTAATGTTGCAACAGGAATCAGAGTGGCAGCAAGAACTAAAGGCTATTTACTATCAAGCGGCAGCAGATTGTGAAGATAAAATTAGAGCATTATCCACCAGAACAGATATGGAGAATTTGAAAACCATCGTGTATCAAAAGAATTATCAGGTAGCTATTATAGAACAGTTAGAATCAGCGCTAGAAGACTTGGATGAAACGGTGTATAGTTCAATGTCACAGTATTTAGAACAGTCTTATGAAGATGGATTTCTAGGGACCCTATATGACCTGCAAGGGCAAGGAATACCATTAGCATTCCCCATAGAGCAAGACCAGGTGATACAAGCGATACAGCTAGATTCTAAAATAAGTCAAGGACTTTATACCAAGTTAGGAGAAGATATAGATGTTCTTAAAAAATCCATACAATCCGAAATATCAACGGGAATAGCAAGCGGATCATCTTGGAATCAAATGGCAGCACAGATAGCGAAGACAGGAATGAATAGCCGTTTTAAAGTAGCGTACAATAAGAGTATACTGATAGCTAGAACCGAAGCCCATCGAATACAACAGAAGGCAACACTTGACTGCCAATATAAGGCAAAGGAAAAAGGTGCTGATATCAGAAAAGTGTGGGATTCCACCATGGATAGTAGGACGAGACCTACTCATGTGAGTTTAGATGGACAGATAAGAGAAATCGAAGAAGAGTTCGAAGTGGGTGGAAAAAAGGCAATGTATCCTGGAGGATTTGGAAGACCAGAAGAGGATTGTAATTGCAGGTGTTGTTTACTGCAAAAATCACTGTCAGCACTCAATGAAGAAGAATATACAAAGATGAATGGGGATACAAATCAGCTTGTAAAAATAAAGGCTGAGAGTTATAATGAGTTCAAAGAAACCTACAAAACTAAAGTAAGTGGTGGAATTATTAGCGGGGCGTTAGATCCTGATAGTGATGAAGCAGACGAGCATGCAATCAGGTATTATGGGTTAGTAAGAAGTATGACTACAGATGTTGCAACGATAGCAATAAATACGGAATTTGATACAACTGATGTAGAAAAAGTTAAAAATTATCTTTTTATGGATACACACGATTTAGGAAATACAGAAGTAGAATATTTTGCACCAGATTATGAAATAGCCCAATCGTGGCAGCGTTTAATAGACGGAAAGAATATAAAAGAGCAAGATTTAATTTTATTGAGACATGAGCTATATGAAGAAGAATTAGTAAATCAAGGAATGTCGCAGGCTCAAGCGCATATACTAGCAACACAGCGATACGATTATGCAAGTGCAGTGAAGGGAGGATAGTATAATGGTTATATTAAAGAATATAAAAAAAATAAATAATATAATTTCATGCGATTATTATCCTGAAGGTCAGAATGATAAAGGCGAAATGCAAGTTGATATGGATAAAAAGATAGTTATTCAAACTGTAAAAAGCAAGTTGGATGAAAACGTTACTATGTACAGTAGGCATGTTAAGCGGAAATTGATAGAACTGTCAGAATATGAAATATTACCAGAAGAATATCGATGTGTATGGTACTAAAGATAAAAGAATAAATAAGCATCTATCAATTGGTAGGTGCTTTTATTATGCATAAAAATAAAAGAAAGAGAGGCACAAGTAATGAATTTTGGTCAAGCATTAGAAAAGTTAAAAGAAGGTAAAAAGCTATTCAGGTTGAATTGGAATGGCAAAGGAATGTTTGTGGTTTATCAGAAGGGATATCCTGATGGTATTCCGTGTAATTTGCAAACTGCAAAGGCATGGGGATTAAATGAAGGTGATTTGTTCAAATGCAACCCATATCTGCAGATTAAATGTGCAGACGGTAGCCACGCAATGTGGGTCCCAAGTATTAACGATATTCTTGCAGAAGATTGGCAGGCAATACAATAAATGCATGAACTATATATTGGATTCAAGCATCCGAAAGGGTGTTTTTTTATTACAAAAAATTGACCGAATAACTGTGAAGTCACATAAACTACGCAGAACTTCCCCTGAGCAAGGGATTTAAAGTGCTTATTGGTCGTGGTGACACCACACATAAAAACGTACCAAGGAAAGGAAGAAGTATGGAATTTTTGAAAGAAATACTAGGTGATGAATTATTTGCACAATTTGAAGCAACGG
>JAWXVA010000037.1:0-23426 GCA_044425815.1 Eubacteriales bacterium | reverse complement strand
GTGATTTTATATGGTGTTTTTATTAGTTGGACATTAGGTGTGATATATTACTTACTGCAAATTGCAGGGTTGATGTGATGGAAGTGTATGATTTGGTATCTAATAAATTGTCGAGAAAGAAGGAGCAATTATGCTAAAAGAAGAGGTGCCTATTCGACTTGGAATGAGCCTTGCAATGGATAGTGAAGCATTAGAGGTGTACGCAAATTTATCAGATAAAAAGAAACAGAAAATTATAAAAAAAAGTATGAAAATTGAGAATAAAAAAGACATGGATAAGTTTGTAAGTAAGATTCATGGATAGAATAATGGACAAGATAGGAAGGGAGTGGAAGAAAAATATGACGCAGGAAATAGGAAGACAAAGTATGCAGTTTCAAGTAGCGCCTCATATCATAAGTGCAGCCACTATCGTTAGCAAAAAAGAAAAAGAGGGACCAATAGGAATGTGCTTTGAACGATATGATGAAGATGATATGTTTGGGATGGACACATGGGAAGCGGCAGAAAGCGAAATGCAGAAACGAGTATGTAAAAAGGTATTAGATAATGCAGGAATTACGCCCGAAGACGTACGGTATTTATTTGGTGGAGATTTGCTTCGGCAAGGAATCGCCACGTCACTAGGAGTTGAACAACTACACATTCCACTATTTGGGCTTTATGGAGCATGCTCAACCTCTGGTGAAGCACTAGCACTATCAGCAATGACGGTGGCGGGCGGATATGGATCTAATGTCTTGGCAGTCACATCTAGCCATTTCGCCAGTGCAGAAAAAGAGTTTCGTTTTCCGCTGCTATATGCAAATCAACGTCCGCTATCATCGCAATGGACTGTGACAGGTAGTGGGGCATTTATCATAGGGACAAAAGAAAGTAAGGTGAAAATACCAGAGATTACGATAGGAAAAATAGTAGATTATGGATTAAAAGAAGCTCAAAATATGGGGGCTTGTATGGCACCAGCAGCAGTAGATACAATTAAATGTCATTTATCTGATTTAGAGAGACAAGCGAGTTATTATGACAAAATTATTACAGGAGATTTGGGTTATATAGGAAGTGAAATTCTCATTGAATTTTTGCAAGCAGAAGCAATAGATATTTCTGGGATTCATTTAGATTGTGGAAAATTAATTTATGATCCAGAAAAACAAAAGACTCATGCGGGTGGAAGTGGTTGTGGATGCGCAGCGACTACATTAGGAGCCTATGTTTTACCGAAATTAGAAAGCGGAGAATGGAAACGCGTATTATTTGTACCGACAGGAGCTTTGCAATCTACGGTTAGTTTTAATGAAGGACAAAGTATACCAGCAATCGCACATGCAATTGTGTTGGAACATCACAGTATAGATTGATTTGAGAAGAAAATGAATGAGAGAAATAAAGAAATAGAGAAAGAAAATCATAAGGAGACGGTATGGAATATATAATTGCTTTTATAGTAGGGGGTGGAATTTGCGCAATGGTGCAAATCCTTTTAGATAAGACGAAGCTGATGCCAGGAAGAATTATGGTTCTACTAGTATGTACGGGGGCGATTCTAGGATTCTTTGGACTATATGAACCATTTCAAGCGTTTGCGGGAGCAGGTGCAAGTGTACCACTTTTAGGTTTCGGGAATGTATTGTGGCAAGGTGTAAAAGCAGCAGTAGATGAAAAAGGTGTGATAGGAATTTTCTTGGGGGGATTCGAGGCAGGAGCAGGCGGAATTTCTGCAGCATTAGTATTTGCATATTTAGCATCTTTTACTTTTAAAACAAAAATGAAAAAATAGTTAAAACTGTGTAATGTTACTGTAAATAGCGCTTCAAAATTGCTAGATATTGTTAGTATTTATATGCAGAAAATTGTTGAATTTTAGGGGTGAAAATGATATTGTAAAGAAGGTGTTAAGATGTAGTTAATACAAAGTTAAGCACATGTTAATACTATGTAAAATTTATGTAAAATCAGAAAGAAACTCATGTGAAAAAGGAGAAAAGACATGGATTATGTGAATATTCTCATCCCATTCCTAGGGGGGCTAGGTATGTTTATTTATGGGATGCAAATCATGGCAGATGGTTTGGAGAATGCAGCAGGAAATAAGATGAAATCATTATTAGAGGCATTGACAAAGAATAAGTTCTTTGGGGTCTGTCTAGGAGCGTTTATTACCGCAGTTATTCAGAGCTCTTCAGCAACGACTGTTATGGTTGTCGGATTTGTTAATGCAGGTATTATGAATTTAACACAAGCAATTGGTGTTATTATGGGTGCTAATATCGGTACAACAGTTACAGGATGGTTAGTATCATCGGCAGAGTGGGCAGATTTCTTGAGCCCAACAACCCTTGCACCATTAGTTATCATGATAGGTGTGGTTATCATGTTGACAGCAAAAAGAAAAACATCTAAGTACATATCGAATATTGCAATTGGGTTCGGTTTATTATTCGTAGGTATTTCTACGATGTCATCCGCAGTATCACCATTACGTGAATCAGAGGCGTTTGTAGACATGTTCGTAGCACTTGGAACGAATCCATTGCTAGGGATTTTAGCAGGAGCATTTGTAACTGCAATTATTCAAAGTTCTTCAGCTTCAGTAGGTATATTACAGAGTTTAGCGGCAGCAGGATTAGTGCCATTTAGTGCAGCTGTATATATCATTATGGGACAAAATATCGGAACTTGTGTGACAGCGATGTTATCAAGTATTGGTGCGAAGAAGAATGCGAAAACAGCAGCATTGATGCATTTACTATTTAATATTATCGGATCGGTCATTTTTAGCGTTATTGCAATCGTATATTTTATGGTGATTAACAAGACGATGGGAGCAGGTATGATTTCTCAGACAGAAATCAGTATCGTTCATACACTATTTAATATAGGTACAACAGTATTATTATTCCCAGCATCTGGTTGGATTGTGAAGATGGCGAAGAAACTTAATAAGGCTGAAGATGAAGGACTTGAAGAAAATGTAGCGCACTTAGATGATCGTATGTTACAGACACCTTCCATTGCATTACAAACGACGGTCAAAGAAATTATCCGTATGGGTACGTTGGTAATAGAGACGATAGATACGACAAAGGAAGTATTATTTACTAGAAATCATGGATATATTTCAGGTATCAAAGAAAAAGAAAAAGTAGTAGATAAACTAGCAGCAGAAATTACGGATTACACAATCAAGCTTGGATCTCTTCAGATTACAGAAAAAGAGCATGAAGAAGTTGCAAGATTGTTGTCAGTCGTAACTGATATAAAACGTATTAGTGACTACTGTGAAAATGTAGCAGAATACGCACAGTCATTGAAAGAGAATGGTATTGCATTTACAGATGAAGGTACGGAAGAATTAAGAGAGATGCTGGATGTTTGTGCAGATAGCTTTATCTATGCGATTAAGGCATTAGAAGGACTTGACAAAGAAATGGCATTAAAGGTTATAGAAAAAGAAACAGAAGCTGATGGATTAGAAATTCATCTTCGTACAAAACATATTAAACGCTTAGCAAATAATCAATGTAATACACAAGCAGGAATTGTATTCCTTGATACTTTAATTTGTCTTGAACGTATTTCAGATCACTCTAGAAATATCGCAGAAGAAGTATTAGAAAACTTAGCATAATAAATCAAAAATCCGTAGTAATCACATGAAGTAGATTGCTACGGATTTTTTTGAAAGGCTATCACCTTGAATCGGTGAAATATTTGTTATTCCTCAATTACATGAAATTCTAGAAAATCAAATTCGATAGTATCGATAAAATTATCTGATGTAAATCGGCACTTAGCATGTCTTTTGAAATCTGCTACGGTACTGTCTAGCCAAATTGGTTTACTTAAATCGAATTCATAACATATTTCTTCTATAGCATGAAAGATCTTATGAGTACGTGTTTCGTTACTATAATCTTCTATGACGATATCACGAAGCATTCGGTTGTTTTTGAAAATTTTTCCCCAGATTCGCATAAGTTCCTCCTTAGTTTATACGTAATTCATAGTGTGAACTATATAGTGATTATTTGAGAGCATTCTTTGACGTATTTTGAAGCTCTTGCAATTATAACACTGTATGGTATATTAGTATAGTAAAATAAGAAGTGTGATAGAAAAATAACGTGAGACAAGATAAGAAAATAAGAAAGGAAGACGAGAATGAGGACGGTAAAAAATATAATGAACCATATCTTTATTGATGGGTTAAGTGGAATGGCTTTGGGATTGTTTTCAACATTAATCATGGGAACGATCATCCAGCAAATTGGGACCTTGGTAGGAGGTGACATAGGAAATACAATTTATGCAATCGGAAAAGTAGCAGCATCGATGATGAGTGCAGGGATTGGTGTAGGCGTAGCAGTGAAATATCGTGAATCTGTGCTTGTTACCTTATCGGCAGCAACAGCAGGTATGATTGGTGGTTATGCAACTTCGCTCCTAGCAGGAACCTTAGTGGTAGATGGTGCATTAAATTATGTAGGTGTAGGGGAACCGTTAGGAGCTTTTATCGCTGCGCTTGTTGGAATTACTTGTGGCCATTTGGTAGCAGGAAAGACAAATGTAGATTTGATAGTAGCGCCAATTGTTACGATAGGAACGGGAGCGGTAGCGGGATTGTTTATAGGACCTAGCATATCTAGCTTCATGAAGAGTTTAGGTGCACTAGTGAACTGGGGAACCGAGCAACAGCCTTTTATTATGGGCATTGTAGTAGCGGTATTGATGGGAATGTTTCTTACTATGCCAATTAGCTCTGCAGCAATTGGAATTGTTCTAGATTTATCAGGCTTAGCAGCAGGCGCGGCAACGATTGGATGTTGTTGTAATATGGTGGGATTTGCAGTGGCAAGCTACCGTGAAAATAGATTTAGTGGATTTTTGGCACAAGGCATAGGAACATCGATGTTACAAGTACCGAATATTGTGCGTAGACCTATCATTTGGCTACCGCCGATTATAGCTAGTGCCATATTAGGACCAATAGGAACAGTCGTATTAGAAATGAAGAATAGTGCAGCTGGATCGGGAATGGGGACAGCAGGTTTAGTGGGTCAGATAACTACTTGGCAAACGATGTCAGGAAGTGTGCCAGATCAGACATTACTAATTCAAATTATCGCAATGCATATTGTATTACCAGCGATGATTACTTTGTTTATTTCAGAAGGATTTAGAAAAGCGAAATGGATACGTTATGGCGATATGAAACTAGAACTATAGACGGAAAGTGATAGAAAAAAGAACAAGGATAGTTCTTAAAATTCGGAATATGCAAAGACAATTCTTTTGCAATATGGTATACTATTTAAGTAAAATATGTAAAGAGGGGAGTATTAATTATGGACTATAAACTAAAGGAATATGAAGATGTAGATAGCTGGAAAACCATTATGTTTCTGTATAATTCGGCATTGAAAGAAGTAGGCACAAAACTAGAGATTTTGAATGATGAATTCCAACATGTACATCGTTACAATCCAATTGAACACATCAAAACGAGAATTAAGACTCCAGAGAGTATTGTGAAAAAACTGCGACGTTATGGATACGAAGATTCTATTGAGAATATGATTACACATATCAACGATATAGCGGGTGTTAGACTAATCTGCTCCTTTACCTCGGATATTTACCGGTTGGCGGAGATGATTGGAAACCAAAGTGATTTGAAAGTTGTGACAATCAAGGATTATATTAAAAATCCAAAGGAGAGTGGATATAAAAGTTATCATATGCTCATTTCTGTACCGATTTTTTTGTCGGATAGTGTTGTGGACACAAAGGTGGAAATACAAATCAGAACGATTGCAATGGATTTTTGGGCTAGCTTAGAGCATAAGATATATTATAAGTTTGAAGGGAATGCTCCAGATTACATTAGTACGGATTTACGTGAATGCGCAGATATGGTATCGGCGCTAGATGAAAGAATGCTGAATCTAAATCAAGCGATATTAGAATGTCTTGATCAAGATAATAAATAACACTAAAGGAGAATGAGATGGAAAGAAAGAATGCATGGACTACATACGATTCAGAAGATTTGAAAAAAGTGGAACAAGTAAACAGGCTATATCGAGACTATTTAAATGCAGGGAAAACAGAGAGAGAATGTGTTACGGAGACAATACGTATAGCGGAAGAACATGGATATAGAGATTTGACAGTAGTTGTTGCAAATGGTGAAAAACTACAAGCAGGAGACAAAGTATATCATGCTTATATGGGAAGAGCTATTTTGTTGTATCATATTGGAGAAGATTCGATAGAAACAGGTATGAATATTTTAGGTGCGCATATCGATTCACCAAGAATTGATTTGAAACAAGTTCCAGTTTTTGAAGAAAAAGGACTTGTATACTTTGATACCCATTATTATGGAGGTATTAAGAAATACCAATGGTTGTCAACACCACTTTCTTTACACGGAATACTTGTTAGGAAAGATGGAACAGAAGTTCAGATTGCTATCGGAGAGAAGGAAGAAGATCCAGTGTTTGTAATTACTGATATTTTACCACACTTAGGAAAAGAGCAGAATAAGAAGACAGCAAATGAATTTATTGAAGGTGAGAAACTTGATTTACTAGTGGGAACAATTCCAGATAATGACGAAGATAAAGAAGCTGTAAAAAAAGCAATATTAACATTGATCAAAGATGCTTATGATGTCGAAGAAGATGATTTCTTATCAGCTGAGTTACAGATTGTACCAGCTATGAATGCACGTGAATGTGGATTGGACAAGAGTATGATTATGGGTTATGGTCAAGATGATAGAGTTTGTGCATATACCTCATTACTTGCCATGCTAGAGTTAGAAGATGTAAAACGTACTGCATGTTGTATTTTAACCGATAAAGAAGAGATTGGCAGTGTAGGCGCAACAGGAATGAACTCGAAGTTATTCGAAAATTCAGTGGCAGAAGTTATGGAATGCACAGGAGAGTATTCTAGCCTTAAGTTAAAAAGAGCATTAGCTAAATCAGATATGTTATCATCTGATGTAAGTGCAGCATATGACCCACTTTATGCAGAGTGTTTTGAAGCAAGAAATTCAGCATTTTTAGGACAAGGGATGTCATTTAATAAATATACTGGAGTAAGAGGGAAGAGTGGTTCTAATGATGCAAGTCCAGAATTTGTAGCTGACTTAAGAAGAATTATGGAAGAAAACCAAGTGGTTTATCAAACTGCTGAACTAGGAAAAGTAGATTTTGGTGGTGGTGGAACTATCGCTTACCTCATGGCTGCATATGGCATGAATGTAATAGATTGTGGAGTTCCTGTTTTAGGAATGCATGCATTATACGAAGTGACAAGTAAAGCGGATATTTATGAAACATACAAAGGATACGGAGTATTTTTACGTAAAGATAATAAATAGTATTGCATATAATTTAAATTAGAAGTAAAAGAACCAATGAGACTTTGCAATTATGTATCATTCACATGATTGCAGAGTCTTTGTTGATGGAGGTCAATATGAGACGAGAGATAGATATAGAGAAAATAAGTGATGGGAAGAGGTACGGCATTCATGATATGGTGAAGGCAGATTGTCAAGATTGTAAAGGGTGTTCTGCGTGCTGTAAAGGAATGGGAGAATCTATCGTGTTGGATCCGCTTGACATATGGAATCTTAAGCGAGGAACAGGAATGTCTTTTCAAGAACTTATGAATACATATATTGAGTTGAATGTTGTAGACCATATAATATTACCTAATCTCAAGATGAACAATGACTCAGGGCAATGCAGTTTTCTAGATGATAATGGACGTTGTAGTATTCACCCGTATAGACCAGGGATTTGTAGAATATTTCCACTAGGTAGAATCTACGAAGATGAAAGTTTTCAATATTTTCTCCAGATTAATGAATGTACGAAAACCAATCGAACCAAGATAAAGGTGAGTAAATGGATTGACTGTAGTCAAGTAAAAGAAAATCAACTATTTATTTCTTCGTGGCATTACTTCTTGAAAAAAGTAGAACATCTCATTGTTGAGAGTGATGAAGAGGATGCTATGAAGAATGTAAGCATGTATTTGTTGAACCAATTCTACGTGAAAGATATGATAGACGCAGAAGGATTTTATCAAGAAATGCTAGAGAGAATAGCATATGTAGAAGAGGGATTAGGTTTATGATTATAGAAGTACTTGATAGGAACAATGGTGGAAAAAAAGAGGTGAATATCAAAGGCCTTGTATTGGATATTGATGGCCTATTATTTGATTCCGAGCGTGTAGTACAAAGGGCATGGTCATTATCAGGAGAAGAACTCGGTTTTGGACAAGATTTTGGCAATCATATTTATCATACAATTGGATTCAATGTGAAACGTCGAGAAGCGTATTTTAGAGCTAACGTTTCATCTGATTTTCCGATGCAATTGTTTGGTGATACATGGGAAACCACATCCTGAGATTTAGTAGAACCCAAAGATGAAATACTAGCGCAGATAGATTTTATATTCGGAAATTTACTTCAAGTCATAGACTTATTAGGGAAAATCATGTAGAATATTATAATTAGATTTATTGATATAAGATAAATTTCTACAGATATACAGACGAGAAAGGTGTAATTATTTATGAAATTACTAGAAGAAAGAATTCAAAAAGATGGTGTCGTAAAAAATGGGAGTGTTGTGAAAGTAGATAGCTTTCTTAATCATCAAATGGATACAGAATTGTTTAATGAGATGGGGAAAGAATGGAAGAAGTTATTTGCGGATAAGAAGATTAATAAGATTCTTACAATTGAAGCATCAGGAATTGGAATTGCTTGTATAGCAGCACAGCATTTTAATGTACCAGTCATATTTGCAAAGAAGAGTGAGAGCATTAATTTAGATGGGGAAGTGTACTCTGTTCCTATCGAAAGTTTTACACACAATCGTACATATAATGTGATTATATCGAAGAAATTTATCGGGAAAGAAGATCGAGTGTTAATTATAGATGATTTTCTAGCTAACGGATGTGCCTTAGAAGGGTTGCTTTCACTTGTGAAAGATGCAGGTGCTACAGTGGAAGGAATCGGGATTGCGGTTGAAAAAGGTTGGCAAAAAGGCGGAAAGCTTATTCGTGAGAAAGGGATACAGTTAGAGAGCTTAGCGATTATAGAATCCGTAGATGTTGAAAATGGAACGATGAAATTTAGTTAATTACAAAGGGGGTGTTGCGAAATAGATGAGTAATCATCTATTTCGTACACTTCCTTTTTCAGCTTTCAATAAATGAAATAAAATAACAATCAGAAAGAAGATATAGATGAAAAATCATATGTAATTGTGAGCAACTCAGATGGAACGAAAGTTTCTCTTGCATTTACAAAATCGTAGTATTATACTGAAACAAAGCAGAAGCATTCTATTATATCTACCACATCTAGTGGGTCTTAATTCTAATCTTAGAAATTCAATGAATCATGCTTTATAATCCAATAAAAATCAAACCTAATTATAAAGTGTGGTAGAAACCAATTTACTGTATTAAAACGATTATAATGTATTAATCAAAGTTGATTTATGGCTTCCTTTATTATTGGAGAAACAGGAGGAGAAATTGATCAATGAAACAGAAAAAACAACTACTAATGCAATTCCAACCTTACAGTTAACTAGTGATATATTCTTTGGAATTGTCCTTGAAGACATTGCGGTATGCCAAGAGGTTATCCGAATACTTACAGGTGTTGAATTAGAGATAATTGATGTGAAATCGCAGTATAGTGTTTTGCAGATGAACAATCATTCGGTAAGAATCGACATTTGGGCAGAAGATAAGTGTCGCAATCAGATAGGCATAGAGATGCACCCTCAGTCAAATGAGGATCGCATAAGGAGGAATCGGTATAATATTTCTAGTATGGACATTAAGTCATTGGAAAAGGGCAAGACTTATGCAGAGGCTCATAATATCTATGGAATCTATATTACCAAGGCTGATTTTCTTAAAACGAAAAAGGGAATCAATAAAGTGGTAAGAACTATACAAAATACTGATACAAGTATACCGAATGGAATAGAGGAATATTATATTAGTTTATCGTGTGAAGGGGATACGAAAGAACAGACAGAGTTATTAAAATATTTAAAGGATTGTGAAGGGGTAGTAAGTAACAAATACTTTCCTAACTTGGTAAGGCGAGTAAGGTGGCTAAAAGAAGAAAGCGAGGGTCAAGAAGTTATGTGTGAAATCATGGATGGTATTTTAAAACGAGGAATTGAAATTGGAGAAAAGCGTGGTGAAGAACGCGGAGAAAGCCGTGGAGAAAGACGTGGGGTGGCTAGAGGAAAAATCTTAGGAGCAATAGATATGATGAGAGAATTAGAATATCTAGATACAACCATCGAGCATAAATTAATAGAGAAGTATCATATTTCTCAAGAAAAAGCGAGAAAGTATATGTGTGTCAAATAGATACTTATTCGCTAGTACCGTTGATGATTGAGAGAAAATGATGAAAGAAAAGTCGAATAATTTTATTTGACTTTTTTATTTATTGTGATATACTTTGGTAATCAAAGTATTTTAAAATCAAAGTATTTGACTGCAATTTACAGGATTTGACAATTGATGAAAAGCGTGAAGAGATTCACGAATGGTGGAATAGAGGAGCAGGATGATGATTGGCATTGTAAAAGGAACAGGTTCTTATATACCTAAGAGGTGTGTTAGTAATGAGGAACTATCGCAGATGGTTGACACGAACGACACATGGATACAGGAACGAACAGGAGTTAAGAATAGACATGTAATAGAGGATGAAACAACGGTTAGTATGGCAGTCAAGGCTGCAGAATCAGCAATAGCTAGTGCAGGAATAGAAGCGCGGGATCTTGATATGATTATTGTGGCGACATTGTCGTCGAATGTTGTAATGCCAAGCACCGCTTGTATGGTCCAAGAACAGATAGGGGCGATCAATGCAACTTGTTTTGATTTAAATGCTGCGTGTAGCGGATTTTTATTTGCCTATAATACGGCTCAATCATATATTGCTACAGGGATGGGGAGCACGATTCTAATTATAGGAGCAGAGAGTTTATCTAATATAGTAGATTGGTCTGATCGTGGAACGTGTATTTTGTTTGGCGATGGAGCAGGAGCAGTGGTTGTACAGGCAAGTGAAGGAGCGTTTTATCCACCAGTGATGCATGCAAATGGAGCAAAAGGAAGTGCGTTAACGTGTGATACAGTGCATAGTAGAAAAACATTGTTGAATAAAGAAAGTGATAGCATCAGTGATATAACTAATACTGGCTATATGTATATGAATGGGCAAGAAGTGTTCAAATTTGCAGTAAGACAAGTTCCAACTTGCATAGAAGAATTATTGGGACGAATAAATATAGATAAAGACGAAATAGATTACTTTATTTTGCATCAAGCGAATCGACGTATTGTAGAGTCAGTTGCAAAAAGATTAAAGGTTGATATTAGTAAATTTCCGATGAATTTGATGGAATATGGCAATACATCATCGGCAAGTATTCCGATTTTATTGGATGAGCTGAATCGAGATGAAGTGTTAAAACCAGGAATGAAGTTAGTCATGTCTGGGTTTGGAGCAGGACTTACATGGGGAGCCACATATCTAGAGTGGAAATAGTAATTGCCGGATAGACCGGATTACATAAAAATAAATATTAAAAGGAAAATCAAAAGGAGATTAAGATTATGTTAGAAAAATTACAAGAACTAGTAGCAGAAGGTTTAGGAGTAGACGTGGAAGAAGTAGTAGAAACAGCTTCGTTTAAAGATGATTTAGGCGCAGACTCATTAGACTTATTTGAAATGGTAATGTCATTGGAAGAAGAATTTGGCGTTGAAATTCCAACAGAAGAGTTAGAAAAAATGGTGACAGTTGGAGATGCATTAGCGTACATCAAGGCTAACCAATAATTCCTGAAAATCAAAATCAAATCAATTTATAAAATTAAAATCAATATAAAATTAACAAATAGAAAGATAGAGGTTGCAATTATGAGAACAGAGGTAACCAAGTTACTAGGAATCGAATATCCAATTATTCAAGGCGGAATGGCATGGGTTGCTGAATATCATCTTGCGGCTGGCGTATCAGAAGCCGGTGGATTAGGTATCATCGGAGCTGGTGGTGCGCCGGCTTCATGGGTACGTGAACAAATTAAAGAAATAAAAAAGATTACAAAGAAACCATTCGGGGTTAATTTGATGCTTCTGAATCCAGAAGCAGATGAGATAGCAAATGTAATAGCAGAAGAGAAAGTAAAAGTAGTAACAACAGGAGCAGGAACTCCAGAGAAATATATGGCGATGTGGAAAGAAGCAGGAGTAAAAGTGATTCCAGTAGTTGCATCGGTTGCGTTTGCAAGGCGTATGGAGAGATGTGGTGCAGATGCTGTTGTTGCAGAGGGTTGCGAAGCGGGTGGACATATTGGAGAATCTACCACTATGACATTAGTGCCACAAGTAGTAGATGCCCTGAATATCCCTGTGATTGCTGCGGGTGGAATCGCAGACGGAAGAGGAATGGCTGCTGCATTTATGTTAGGTGCACAGGCAGTGCAGATGGGGACACATTTTGTGGTAGTAGACGAATCGATTGTCCATGACAATTACAAAAAATATATTATAAAAGCGAAAGATATTGATACGAGGGTAACAGGAAGAAGTACTGGGCACCCAGTTCGTACCATTCGAAATAAACAAACAAAAGAATATTTACGGTTAGAAGCAGAAGGAGCATCATTCGAAGAACTAGAATTGCTATCATTAGGTGGGTTGCGAAGAGCAGTAGTCGAAGGTGATGTTGAAACGGGAAGTATCATGGCAGGTCAAATTGCAGGGTTGGTACAAGATAAATGTACAGCTAAAGAATTGATTGAACGAATCGTAGGACAGGCAGAACAGTTATTGAAGGGAACAAATATATATGAGTAAAATTGCATTTATCTATCCAGGACAAGGAGCTCAAAAGATTGGCATGGGCAGAGAATTCTATGATAATGAAGTGATGGCAAAAGAGATTTTTGAACAAGCCACAGAACTTCTAGGAATAGATATGATGAAACTTTGTTTTGAAGAAAACGAACAATTAGATATCACAGAATATACACAAGCAGCGTTAGTGACGACATGTTTAGCGATGACAGCAGTTATCAAACATCGTGGATTAAATCCTGATGTTACCGCAGGGTTAAGCTTAGGAGAATATGCTGCAATTGCAACAGCTGGAGGGATAAGCACAATGGATGCAATCGCTACGGTTCGTAAGCGTGGAATTCTTATGCAGAATGCAGTACCGCTAGGTGAAGGGGCAATGACAGCTGTTCTAGGAATGACAGGGGAAGCAATCGAATCTGTTATTGAAAATATTGAAGGTGTGTCCATTGCGAATTACAACTGTCCGGGTCAGATTGTTATTACTGGGAAAGTGTCTAGTGTGGTATTGGCAGAAGAAGCATTGAAGGAAGTAGGAGCAAAGCGAGTTATTCGATTAAATGTAAGTGGACCATTCCATTCATCAATGTTAGCAGAAGCAGGGAGAGAATTGGGTGATGTTTTAGAAAATGTAGAGCTGAATGAGTTAGTTATCCCATATGTGACAAATGTAACAGCGAAAGTAGTAACAGATATTCAAGCAACAAAAGGATTACTAGAGAAACAAGTATCGGCATCTGTTCGATGGGAACAAAGTATTCGAGAAATGATTGCGAATGGTGTAGATACCTTTATTGAGATAGGCCCAGGTAAGACTTTATCAGGTTTTATGAAGAAGATTGATCGTAATGTTGCAATGTATAATATCGAAACACTTTCTGATATAGATGCAGTTATAGAAAAAATATAAGCACAAACCAAATAGAGATAAAAATTATGGAGTTGGTTATCAATCAATTTCAAAACGACTTCAGATTAAGAAGGAGAATAGGAATGTTAAAAGATAAGATTGCAGTAGTAACAGGAGCTTCCCGTGGGATTGGAAAAGCGATTGCCATGGAATTAGCATCACAAGGCGCGACAGTTATTATTAATTATAATGGCTCAGAAGAAAAAGCAAAAGAAGTACAAAGTATTATAGACGCAAACGGTGGGAAAGCAATCACTTACCAATGTAATGTTGCAGACTTTGCAGCGTGCGAAGAGTTTTTTAAAGCTATTGTAAAAGACTTTGGGAAAATAGATATTCTGGTTAATAATGCGGGTATTACAAGAGATGGATTATTAATGCGAATGTCGGAAAAAGATTATGATCAAGTATTAGATACAAATCTCAAGGGTACATTTAATTGCATGCGCTTTGTGAATCGTACAATGCTTAAACAAAAATCAGGGCGAATTATTAATCTTTCATCGGTATCAGGAGTACTTGGGAATGCCGGGCAGGCGAATTATTCTGCATCGAAAGCTGGAGTGATAGGTCTTACAAAATCAGTGGCAAGAGAGATGGCATCTAGAGGAATTACGGTCAATGCGATTGCACCGGGATTTATTGAAACAGAGATGACAGAGGTGTTGAGCGATTCAGTAAAAGAAGTAGCAGTGGGTCAGATTCCGCTTGGAAGATTTGGACAAGTAGAAGATGTTGCAAATATGGTTGCATATTTAGCCTCAGAAAAAGCAGGTTATATTACGGGGCAAGTAATTCATGTAGATGGTGGTATGGCAATATAGAGCAAAAGAATCATGAAGTTAGTATAAAGCAACGATAGGATAAGAGAAATGATAATCGAAAGAAGCATAATATATAGGAGTGTAGCATGAAGAAAAGAGTAGTAGTTACAGGACTGGGAGCATTGACCCCAATTGGAAATAATGTAGAAGACTTCTGGTCTGGTGTAAAAGAGGGGAAAGTAGGAATTGATCGTATTACAAAATTCGACACGACAGATTATAAAGTGGCTTTAGCAGGAGAATTAAAAGGATTTGTGGCAAAAGAACATATGGATTTCAAGGCAGCAAAGAGAATGGAACCATTTTCACAATATGCTGTAGTTGCAGCGAAAGAAGCACTTATAGATTCAGGAATAGATATGACTCAAGAAGATCCATTTAGAGTCGGGGTTATAGTGGGTTCTGGTATTGGTGGTTTAGAAAGTATGGAGCGCGAGCATACGAAATTATTAGAAAAAGGACCGTCTAGAGTAAATCCGTTATTAATACCAATGATGATTTCTAATATGGCAGCAGGAAATGTTGCAATACAATTAGGATGTAAAGGGAAATGTACAGATGTTGTAACTGCATGCGCATCGGGAACACATAGCATAGGTGATGCGTATCGTGCAATACAATGTGGAGATGCAGATGTGATGCTAGCAGGAGGAACAGAATCTTGTATTACTCCAGTTGGTGTGGCAGGATTCACGGCATTAACGGCATTAAATACAACCGAAGATATTACGAGAGCATCGATTCCATTTGATAAAGATAGAGCAGGATTTGTCATGGGTGAAGGCGCAGGAATTGTTGTGTTAGAAGAATTAGAACATGCGAAAGCACGTGATGCCAAAATATATGCAGAAGTAGTAGGGTACGGAGCTACATGTGATGCGTATCATATTACATCACCAATGGAAGATGGAAGTGGTGCAGGAAAAGCGATGAGCCTAGCGATACAAGAAGCAGGAATTGAACCATCAAAGATTGACTATATCAATGCACATGGAACAAGTACACATCATAACGATTTATTTGAAACTAGAGCGATTAAAATGGCACTTGGTGAAGCAGCAAAAGATGTGAAAATCAATTCTACAAAATCAATGATAGGACATTTGTTAGGAGCTGCAGGAGGAGTAGAATTTATCACCTGCGTAAAATCAATAGAAGACGGATTTATTCATCAAACAGTGGGAACATTGGAAACAGATGAAGAATGTGATTTGAATTACGTAACTGGATCACCAATCGAACAAGAAGTAGAATATGCGATGAGCAACTCTTTAGGATTTGGTGGGCACAATGCGACTTTAGTTGTGAAGAAATTCGAGAATGTTAAATAAATATGAGTGAGTGGTGGTGTTAGTTGAATTAGTGATTTAACATTCTTGAATTTTCGCAAGAAGACATGTTGAGAAGAATATTTGGAAGAGAAAAGTAATTGATATATATAAGCAATGAGTAAAAAATGAATGCTTAGGAGGAGTTGTATGAAGTTTGAGCAGTTAATTGAGTTGATTAAGACGGTGTCTAGTTCGGAGCTGACGACGTTTAAATATGAGGAAGGCGATATGAAGCTTCTGATGAGAAGTGGTGAGAACATGGCGATACAAACTGGGGAAGTGCAACAAGTTACTGCACCTCAGTTCGTTACTTCTTCAGCGGTTACTGGAGCACAAAGCGTTATGGAAGTGGGAGAAGTAGGAAAGAGTGTTCCAGAAGGAAATGTGGTAACTTGTCCTCTTGTTGGAACATTTTATAGCGCGCCATCTGAAGAAGCGGAGACGTTTGTGAAGTTAGGTGATTCAGTTAAAAAGGGGCAAGTGCTTGCTATTGTAGAAGCTATGAAGCTTATGAATGAAATAGAGAGTGAGTATGATGGAACGGTTGTTGATATTTTAGTAAATAATGAGCAAGGTGTAGATTATGGCCAGCCACTATTTGTTATTAAGTAATTGGCACAATCTATATAAAATGAAGATATAAAGATAATGATATATATATAGATCATAAGAGATAAAGAAAGTGAAGATATAAAGAGAATGGAGAGTAAAATGAGATTAGGAATCAAGGAAATAGAGCAGATTATTCCACACAGACATCCGTTTTTGTTAATAGATTATATAGAAGATTATGTAGCAGGGGAGTATGCAGTGGGATATAAATGCGTGTCATTTCGTGAAGAATTCTTCAAAGGACATTTTCCACAAGAACCAGTGATGCCAGGAGTTTTGACGATTGAAGCACTTGCCCAAGTAGGTGCAGTTGCGATTCTTAGTGTAGAAGAAAATAAAGGAAAGATTGCTTATTTCGCAGGAATCAATAAATGTAAATTCAAAGGAAAAGTAATCCCAGGAGATAAACTCAAATTAGAAACGAGAATTATTAAGCGCAAAGGTCCTATCGGTGTAGGAGAGGCAATTGCAAGTGTAGACGGAAAAGTAGTAGTAAGTGCTGAACTAACATTTATGGTAGGGTAGCGAATAGATTAGAAATTGACAGCAAGGAGAATATATGATTCAGAAAGTTTTAGTAGCAAACCGAGGAGAAATAGCAGTACGAATTATTCGTGCCTGTAGAGAAATGGGAATTGAAACAGTTGCCATATATTCAGAAGCTGATAAAGAAGCTTTGCATACACAATTAGCAGATGAAGCTATTTGCATAGGACCAGCAGCTTCATCAGATAGTTATCTTAATATGGAGCGAATTATCAGTGCTACGGTAGTTTCAGGCGCAGATGCGATACATCCAGGTTTTGGGTTCCTATCAGAAAATAGCAAGTTTGTAGAATTATGCGAGCAATGCAATATTACATTTATAGGACCAGGTGCAGAAGTGATACGCAAGATGGGACATAAGTCACAAGCTAGGAATACTATGGTTGAAGCAGGTGTTCCAGTAATACCTGGAAGCAAAGAAGCTATTTATGAAGAAGTGGTCGGTAGAGCAGTGGCAAGCGAAGTGGGGTATCCAGTCATAGTGAAAGCAGCATTAGGCGGTGGAGGTAAAGGAATGCGTGTGGCCAATAATGAAGCAGAATTTGCTAATGCATTTGCGACAGCGCAGAAGGAAACTCAGATGGCTTTTGGGGATAACACTATGTATATTGAGCATTTCGTGGAAAATCCGAGACACATTGAATTCCAGATATTAGCCGATAAATACGGTAATGTGGTACATCTTGGAGAACGTGACTGTTCTGTACAGCGAAATCATCAGAAAATGATAGAAGAATCGCCTTCTGTAGCACTTAGTGAAGCATTACGCCACAAAATGGGAGAGGCAGCGGTGAAAGCTGCTAAAGCAGCAAATTACGAAAATGCTGGTACCATTGAATTCCTATTAGAAAAAAGTGGAAACTTTTATTTTATGGAAATGAATACTAGGATCCAAGTAGAGCATCCTGTAACAGAATGGGTGACGGGAATTGATTTAATTAAAGAGCAGATACGAATTGCAGATGGGCATAAATTGTCATTTACACAAGAAGATGTACAGATTACAGGTCATGCAATCGAATGTAGAATTAATGCAGAAAATCCTTTGAAGAATTTCCGACCATCCCCAGGAACCATAACAGATATGTATCTTCCAGGGGGAAAAGGGGTACGCATTGATGCAGCAATTTATAGCGGATATACTGTTCCGGCATATTATGATTCTATGTTAGCGAAGATTATTGTACATGCAAAAAATCGTGATGAAGCGATTAAAAAGATGCGTTGTGTATTAGGAGAAATCATCATAGAAGGAATAGATACAAACGTGGATTATCAATATGAGATTATGAATCACCCAGTATTTATAAGTGGTGATATAGACATAGAATTTATTGCGAATATGTCGAATGAATAAAGGACTGCTAGGTCCTCTGGAGGTATGGAATGAAGATAACGAATATGTTTAAGAAAACGACAAAGCATTATACAACAATTAAGCAAAAATCATTTGGAAATAAAAATGAAAAACCAGAGGTACCAGAAGGTCTCGTGAAAAGATGTAATAAATGTGGGAAAACCATATTTACAGAAGAAGTGAAAAATAATACATATATCTGTCCAGAATGTGAAGGCTATTTTCGCATGCATGCAAGAACCCGAATTGAAATGATTATGGATACTGGTACATTTAAAGAGTGGGATACAGACTTAGATACCAAAAATCCACTTGGATATCCAGAGTATGAGAAGAAGTTAAGTGCATTACGAGAAAAAACAGGTTTAGATGAAGCTGTTATCACGGGGATAGGAAAAATTAATGAAAATAAAGCGGTGATCGCTGTAATGGATGGTCGCTTTCTTATGGCTAGTATGGGAGAAGTGGTTGGTGAAAAAATCACACGTGCTATCGAGAAGGCAACGAAGAAACAACTGCCAATTATTATTTTTGCTTGTTCAGGTGGAGCAAGAATGCAAGAAGGAATTACATCTCTAATGCAAATGGCGAAGACATCTGCAGCACTGAAAAGACACAGTGATGCAGGGCAGTTATTTATTTCTGTGTTAACTGATCCAACGACAGGTGGTGTGACAGCAAGTTTTGCAATGTTAGGGGATATTATACTAGCAGAGCCTAAAGCACTTATTGGATTTGCAGGACCTCGCGTCATAGAACAGACGATTGGTCAGAAATTGCCAAAAGGATTTCAACGTTCAGAATTTCTTCTAGAGCATGGATTTATAGATGCGATTGTTACACGTGAAGACATGAAACAAAAATTAGCTTTACTAATAGAATTGCATTATAATAATAGAAAACACGATGAAGATATTTCCGGTTATTGTCTGGAATCTCAATATAAAATAGATAGCAAGCAATTAAAAAGCAAAACGATATCGCCTTGGGAGCGAGTAGAAATTTCCAGAGCAAAAGAACGCCCAGTAGGAATGCAATATATAGAACAATTATTTACTGATTTTCAAGAGATGCATGGGGATAGGTATTATGCAGATGATAGTGCGATTATCGGTGGTATCGCTTGGTTTAAGGGTAAACCTATCACAGTAATTGCGCAGGCGAAAGGCAAAAATACAAAGGAAAATATAGAGCATAATTTTGGGATGCCTTCACCAGAAGGATACCGTAAGGCATTACGTTTGATGAAACAAGCAGAAAAATTCCAAAGACCCGTTATTTGTTTCGTAGATACACCAGGAGCGTTCTGTGGATTAGAAGCAGAAGAGCGAGGACAAGGTGAGGCAATTGCACGGAATTTATATGAAATGTCTGCGCTAAAAGTTCCAATACTTTCTATTGTAATAGGAGAAGGCGGTAGTGGTGGTGCCCTTGCGATGGCAACAGCAGATGAGGTATGGATGTTAGAGAATTCTGTATATTCAATTCTTTCGCCAGAGGGATATTCAGCCATACTTTGGAAAGATAGTGGTAGGGCAAAAGAAGCAGCCACTTTAATGAAAATGACGGCACAAGATCTTTATGAAGCTAGAATTATTGAGAAGGTAATAGAAGAGCCAGCCTATTACACACGCGAGACAATGTCCTGTGTTTGCGAAAAATTAGATTGTGGTATCCAGCATTTTCTGATGTGCTATGAACTACTTTCATTAGAAGAACTTACAGAAAAGAGATATCAACGTTTTCGAAGAATGTAGAAAAGGGGAGAATATGAAATATCAACCATTAAAGATAGGCAATTTGATAGCGAAAGTGCCCATTATACAAGGTGGGATGGGAATAGGTATTAGCCTTGGAGGACTTGCAGGAGCAGTGGCTAGAGAAGGAGGAATTGGAATTATTTCAGCAGCACAGATAGGTTTTCGTGATGTGAGATTCGAAAACAATCCATTCCAAACTAATTTAGAGGCAATAAAAACAGAATTAGATAAAGCAAGAAAAATCGCCCCTGAAGGAATTGTAGGATTCAATATTATGGTGGCAATGAAGCATTATAGTGACTATGTAAAAGAAGCAGTGAAGTCAGGTGCAGATATTATTATTTCAGGAGCAGGATTGCCGACGGAGTTACCTGCATTAGTAAAAGGATATAAAACGAAGATCGCACCTATTGTGTCTACGAATAAATCGGCAAAAGTAATTCTAAAATACTGGGATAAAAAACATGGTAGAACGGCAGATTTTATTGTGATTGAAGGACCGAAAGCAGGTGGACACTTAGGATTTTCGGCAGAACAATTAGAACGATATGATCAAGAAACCTATCAAGAAGAAATTAGGCATATTCAGGAAACAGTGCGAGAATATGAAGGGAAATATGAGTGTAAAATACCAATCATTGTTGCTGGAGGAATTGATACACCTCAAAATCTAGAAGAAACAATGAAATTAGGTGTTGAAGGAGTGCAAATTGCGACAAGATTTATTACAACAGTGGAATGTGATGCAGATGATGCATATAAGCAAACATTGATTCGAGCAACAAAAGAAGATGTGCAGATAGTGAAAAGTCCTGTAGGAATGCCAGGACGTGCTATTATGAATCCGTTTATGAAGCGAGTTATGTCAGGAGAGAAAATTACTCCAGTAAAATGTCTGCAATGTTTGCACAAATGTAATCCATCAGAAATTCCGTATTGTATTACAGAAGCATTAATCAACACTGCGAAAGGTAATGTAGAAGATGGTTTATTGTTCTGTGGAAGCGAAGCTTATAAATTAACAAAAATCGAAACAGTAAAAGAAGTGATTGATTATTATATGGGAAACTAGGTATAATGAAATAAACAGAAAACATTTACCAAAGGAGATATGGAGTGAATACACATGAAACCATCAATTACATGCTAGTGCACCTATTTAATGAGATCTGGGAATTAGAAGAGAAAGCTATCATAACAGAAGAATTTAAAGATATCAGTAATAATGATATGCACATTATAGAAGCGATAGGCATGAGTGGCGATAATATGTCGACGATTGCGAAAAAATTGAATATTACAGTGGGATCACTTACAACATCGATGAACAGTTTGGTAAATAAAAAATATGTGGTTCGTGAGAGAAGCGAAACAGACCGACGGGTAGTGAACATTCAGTTGACAGATAAAGGTAAAAAAGCCTTCTGCCATCATGCGGAATTTCACGATCAGATGACAGAGGCTGTTGTAGCACGTCTAGAAGCTGGCGAATTAGAATTGTTAGTTAAGACCCTAGAAGGTCTTACAGATTTCTTTCATGGTTTTCGAACAGAGTAGGGAATGTGGATTTTCTGGCATTACTTTTTAATAAAATAATTTCATCGTCAGTGATACCGAAATTATTCTGAATAAAAAGAAACTCATTCTGAATAGAAGTATTACTTACTGTACGATTATCGGTATTGATTGTAACTAGTAGACCTTCTTCGAGAAATTCTCGAAGGGGGTATTTTTTTATGTCTTTGACGGATTTTGTCTGAATATTACTAGTTGGGCACATTTCAATTGGAATCTGCTTCTCGCGACATAGAGCAAGCGCTTCTGGATGGTCACTAAGAGCAATGCCGTGACCAATTCTAGTGGCGCCTAAATCGATAGCTTCCAATACATTATCTATATTTCCACATTCGCCAGCGTGAATAGTAAATGGTATCTTCCAGATAGATGCTTGCAAGAATAATTGGCGGAAAAGCGACATTGGATAATCTGCTTCACTACCAGCAATGTCAACGGCACACACACCATTACCAAGAAAAGCTTTCGCTAATTTCAATACTTCCAAGTTTAATGATAATGGATGATGGCGCATAGTACATAAGATAATTTGATAATCAATTCCAAATTGTTTTTTACCACGATTTAGTCCACGAATTACAGCATTGATAACTTCTTCACCCGATAGACCATGAATCGTGGAAAGCATAGGGGCAAAGCGTACTTCGATATATTTCATATCATCACCTGCAAGAGATGCCATAAAATGATAGCTCACATATTCCAATCCTAATTCAGTTTGCATACATTCAAGGGGCAAATGAAAACATTCTAGATATTCTGCCAGACTTTCACATTCTATAGGGACTTGTACGTCTGATTCACTTATGGGACGCTTTAATACCTCTTGTATTGCTTCTAATGGTAAAGAACCATCTAAATGACAGTGTAAATCAATATTCTTCATAGCGACCTCCTTATTGTTGATATCAAATCAATTTCGTTTATGAGATTATTCTATCATGAAATTAATTATTCAGCCACAGTTGTATTGATGGGATTACGCACAGTTCTTAAATATATTTAAACTAAAAGTTATATCCCACTAGCTTTGACCACTAAAGTTTCATGTACTTGCAACACCCATTAGTTCGCTCACGCAAAACTCACGCTATGCGTTCAAACAATTGCTTACCGCTCTCCATTAGTTGCAAGTAACATTTCAACTTCTTAACGTGAATTGTCACTACTAGTGGGATATAATTTTTAGATATCAAACGTTTTCGAATTCTACATTAGTTCTCCCGGCAATACAGTGATTTCATATAGCGTTGTCGCAAATTGCAATTCGCCCATGAAGCCTGTTTATCTATGGTGGAATGCAAGTAATATGTAGACTTAATCATAATGTAGTAAGATGCTTACATAGTTATGAAAAACAATTCACGTTAAAAGCCTGTAATTCTCTCGTTTCTAGTTACAAGTGATAAGCAACTGTTTGAGTGCGTAGCTCAGCACGAGTTTTGCTTGAGCTTGTTAATAAGCGAAACGAGAGAATTACAAGCTTTAGTGGTTTGAATAACGATGTAAGCATCTTACGGAGATATCGGATAAAAATATATTACTTGTAAGCCCATCGATACAACT
>JAWXVA010000161.1:0-4286 GCA_044425815.1 Eubacteriales bacterium | reverse complement strand
CATAGAATTTATGGCAGTCTTCCACTTACAGCTAGCGGAAAAATTAATTACCAGATATTGGTGTAGCTCTAAAAATTTAGGCGCTATCTATTATCAGAATGTCATTTGAAAGTGAAGACAGAGGTGGTAACAGATAAGTAAAATTAAACTATAAGGAGATACAGAAAAATGAAGCATCATCCATTAGATATTTATCCAGCGCCAAGAGGAAAAGAGGCACTTTATATTAATGAGTCGTGGCTCATCGATCATTCGATTGTTGAAGTATCTAAGCATGAAGTGGAACCAGAAGAAGATAATATCAGAGCATATATTCCACTTGATATAAATAACTTTTAACGCTCAAGTATACTAGGAAGGAAAATAAAATGGAAGAAAGAATAGATTTGAAACGAGCTAAAGAACAAGAACTGATAGCATCGATTTACAATATTAAGGAAATTGTGCCATTCACGGGTGAGAACATAAGCGAGGATTTAATATATCAAAAGCTGAATAATAATAACTTTATTACTATTTCAGCACCGCAGGAACCACCTCTAATGATGTCGCTTTTAACAATGGACACATTAAAAAACTATAAAAGTGGACAATCTATTAAACCGGGTAATATCAAATTAAACATTAAAAAGTTAGTTGACTGCATACCCAGTACTGTGCCTATTATTTATAGTATTATTTATGATAACCCAATTTTACAGATATCTTCTGCTTTGATTTTATGGAAAAGCATAAAAAATATTATGACTGTGGAAATAAGAAAAGAGCAGGCAATTGTATTAATTGCATTATGGAAAAAATGTAATAGTGATCATGAAATTAGTTTAGATGAAGGATTTATAGATGTTAAAAATGCTTTTAATGAATTTGAGGAGACGGAAATTAGCTTTGAAAAGTACAATGAAATAATAGATCAATTGAGCCAAATTCAATGCATAGAGCTAAACAATAATATTATATGGTTGCGTGAATGGATTAGCAAAAATTATATTTAATGACATATCCTAATCCCCCAGCTATGCTGGGGCGAATCGTGTAAGTGGAAACGGTGAGGATATTATAAGAAAGCCTCCTATGCTACAATGAGAATGGTGTCGCAAGCCAAGCTCAAAGAATAGAAGGCGATCCTAATGGACAATAAAAATTTATCACACACTAAGTGGAAATGCCAGTATCATATAGTTTTCATACCAAAGTACAGAAAAAAGGTATTATATGGAAAAGTAAAAGAGGATGTAAGAGAAATAATAAAAATATTATGTGAAGATAAGGGGATAGAGATTATAGCAGGAGCAGTATGTTCAGATCATGTACATTTAAGTTTAGCAATACCACCAAAATATTCCGTATCAAATATTATGGTTAAAGTGTCAAAACTATAAAAAATTTTATATCGCAAAATAATGCACAATAAGCTACTACAAAAATTTATCCATAAACTATTTTACAGGCATAATGTGATTAAAAATGGCCTTAAAAGCAGTAGTTGATGTGTAAGCGCCTCAAAACATGACGTCTATTAAATTCACATCCCTTATGGTAGTATGATTCTATCACAAGGGATATTTTATTTTTTTATCATTCTACATCTATCTGGCAATTCTTCTGCCCAAGGGGTATACTGATTTATTAGTTCTGGATTATTGTAAAAATCTATATTTGGCATTTCTTCTAATAAATATTTTAAGTACTCGAATACATTCAAATTATTGAGTTTTGCTGTTTCAACTATGGTGTACATTATTGCATTTGCAGTTGCACCAGCTGGAGTATCTGTAAATAGCCACGATTTTCTATGGGTTGCAAATGGTCGTAAACTTGCCTCACAAAGATTATTAGAAAGATCTAATGCACCATCTTCTAAAAATGTAGTGAATTCCGTTCTGTGATTGGCTGCATAGTTTAATGCCTTAGTTAATTTATCATTGGTGGTTTCTAGTAATGCTGTTTTTTCCAGCCACGACCAAAATGCCTCAAGTACGACCTTGGAAGTCTCTTGACGCTTTTGATATCGTTTTTCAGTTGTTGCACCTTTTAGAGAACGATCAATATCAAATAATTGTTCGATATAACTCACTCCTTCAGCACCTTTAGATCCTTCCAGTGGATTCCCCTTACTATCTAAAGGAATACTTTCGAAAAAGTAGCGTCTATTATGAGAAGATTCCCATAATAGACGCTACTTTCACGATAGTTATAAAGTGTCAAAAAATGAGCAGGCAAAGAAATGCTTGGATTATTTATCCAAACTCTTTGCGTATGAACGCTATGCAGATGAAGAAGCCTATACTGCTGAAGAAAGGCTTCAAATGCGAAAAGAAAAATATCCTGAGATACTAGAGGAATTCTATACGTATCTAGGGGCATTATCTCTTAAAACCTTACTGTTATAGACAAGCCAAAATGGCAAGAACCTGCTATACTTGAATGTCTTCAGATTGTTCGATATAATGACATTATACTAAAGAAAGAAAAAAGGTTTTAGAGACCTCTCCTGCAAGATTGGAATCCCTAAAACCCTTTAAAACTAACATGGTTATTATATCAAATTATAAGATTTTAAGCAATGAAAATGATACCTATTTTATAGAAAGCCATGAGACCCCCTCGTGTCCATTATGCAACTCTTTATTACGATATAGAGATATGAGACTTCGTATTGAAAGAAAAGAAGGTGGCGAAGTAAGATTTATTGCTATTCGTAGATTAAAATGTCCTCATTGTAATCGCTTACACACGGAATTACCTGATATTCTCGTACCTTACAAGCATTATTCAGAAGAGGTGATTTCAGGTGTTATTGACGATATAATTACTCCATCTGATATGGATTCTGAGAGCTATCCATGTGAAACTACCATGGCTCATTGGAAGATGTGGTTTAAGTTGAATCAAGTACAAATAGAGGGTTACCTGAAGTCGATTGGTTTTCGTTTATTAGGATATCAAGAGTCCTTTTTGAAATCACCAGAATCTCTATTGGAAAATTTACGAAACACGTTGCCTAACTGGCTAGGAAGTGTCCTGAGAACAATTTATAATTCAGGTGGATATTTACAGGCATTTTCGTGTTAGTTCATTTGCACCTACTTTTGTTTGAGTGTCATGGAAGAAGTGGATATAGTGTCCTTAAAGGAGGATATTATATATGAATCAAGCACAAATAAAGAATCAATGGCAAGAAGAGGAAGCACTTCGTAGGTTTCAATTAATTTCACCGTTGCTAAATGACGAGTTAGATCTAGCGAAAAAGTTACAATTACGCAAGGAAATCGCATCAGTAAATGATATTTCCATTCGTACTTTATATCGCTATGAAGAAAAATGGAGAAATGGGCAATTCGCTGGTTTGAAGCCAGTAGATAAGGAACAAATAATATCGGCAAAGCTTCCAGAAAATTATGAAGAAATTGTTACACAAGCAAAACAGTTAAAAAAAGAAGTTCCAGAACGTTCTGTTTCACAAATTATTACGATTTTAGAATTGGAAGGCTGGGCTAAACCAGGCGCATTGAAGCGTTCTACTTTACAAAAGCATTTATTAAAAGAAGGGTTTGGTCGGAAACAGTTATTAATGTATCGTGAGGCACGTGAAAGTTCATCAAAAAGATTTTGCAAACCACATCGTATGATGCTTATACAAGCAGATATTAAATATGGACCGCAACTGCCCCTAGGGAAAAACGGCGCGAAGGTTAAAACATATCTATCCTCTGCAATAGATGATCATTCAAGGTATATTTTATTTTCAAAATTTTATGATAATCAGGAAGGCGACGTCGTAGAAGATACCTTCCACCAAGTGATTCTTCGTCATGGATCATTTGATAGGTGCTACTTTGATAATGGGTCACAATATATTGCAACTCAATTAAATCGTTCCCTTGCAAGGCTTGGAATTAAAGTGAGTTTTGCGAAAAGGAGATCAGCTAAGTCAAAAGGAAAAATAGAAAAATTCCACATTGTGGTAGATGGTTTTCTTAGAGAAGTGAAATTAAAGAAGATTAAGACACTAGATGAGCTGAATTATTGGTGGAAAATTTATCTGGAAGAACATTATCAGAAACGTGCGCATAGTGGAATTGAGGAATATTACAAAAGTCTAGGTGCAACCATTCCAGAAGAAGGAATTAGCCCTATTCAAGAGTTTAATCGTGATTCTCGTGCACTGTGTTTTTTAGATACTACTGTAGTTGCAGAAGCATTTATGCATCATGAAGAACGAAAAGTAGATAAAGGTGGGTGTATCAGCTTTCGCGGGAAAAAATATGAGACAAAACCAGAAT
>JAWXVA010000036.1:0-23528 GCA_044425815.1 Eubacteriales bacterium | reverse complement strand
TACGAGATGTATGAAAAAGCACCTAGTAATATTGAAATTGCATTTCCAATGAAGGAAGGAGTAGTTTCACGTTTCAATGATATGCAGTACATATTGAATAATCTACTAAAAAGTGGAAGACGTTTTATTCGAGGTTCAGAATATGTAATTGCTGTCCCTACTGATGTTACAGAAGTAGAGAAAAAGGCGTTTTATGATTTACTGATACATTCCTCAGCAAAAGCACGGTCTGTATTTGTCATTGATAGAGGTGTGGCAGATGCAGTTGGATTAGGTCTAGATGTCAAAAATTCAAGAGGAATATTTATTGCTAATTTAGGAGCTGAAACCATGGAGCTTTCTGTAATTTCATATGGTGGAATCGTATTAAATAAATTAGTAAAGAAAGGTGCGCTCCACCTTGATATTTCCATTCAAAACTTAGTTCGTCAAAAATATGATTTTTTAATCGGAAAATTAACTGCCGAAAACCTAAGACGCAGTTTAGGTTTCTTTAGCAACAGCGATATTACTAAGATGAACGTTACTGGACGAAACGTTTTAGTCGGTGTTCCACAACAGAAGGAAATCACCGTAGATATTGTACGTGCTGCGACAAAAGAATCACTAGATGAATGCGTAACTTCCATTCGCTCCATGTTAGAAAGAACCCCTCCAGATATTCTTAGAACAATTCGTGAGGATGGAATTTATCTAGTGGGCGGATTAGCGAATTTAAACGGAATTGATATATATTTCAGTGAAATGCTACAAATTCCAGTAACAGTTGGAGGCACTCCAGAACTTAACTCAGTAAAAGGAATCGCTAGAATTATCAATTCTAAAGATTTAAAGGATCTGACATATTCTATGTTAGATGGAAATTATAGGTGGATGAGATAACATGAAGAATAGAAAAAATACCCCTATGGAACACAAATATTGGTTACTTATATTTTCAATCATATGTTTGGTTTTGATGTTATTATCTTGGTACTCAAATAACAGCACAGGCCCATTAGGTTTTGTTGCAAGTTATTCAATTACACCAATGCAAAAAGGTATTAATAGCGTAGGTACATACGCCCGTGATTTTGTAGACAACTTTGACACATTAAACGAATTACAAGAAGCGAATAGTGACTTGCAAGATCAAATTGATGCATTAACAATTGAAAATAATAGATTACAACAAAACTCTTATGAATTAGAACGACTCCAGGAATTATTTAATTTAGATGCAAATACCAGTGAATATGAAAAAATTGGTGCTAGAGTTATTTCAAAAGAATCGGGGAATTGGTTTAGCACATTTACAATAGACAAAGGAAGTAACGATGGAATCGAAGTGGATATGAACGTAATTGCTGGCTCTGGACTTGTAGGAATTATTACAAAGGTAGGAGACACATGGGCTACGGTTCGTTCTATCATTGATGACGATAGTAATGTAAGTGCTATGGTTCTATCAACTGGTGATATCTGCACTGTACAAGGGGATTTAACATTGATGAATGATGGTGTAATTTCTTTCGTACAACTCGCTAATAATGGTAAAGAATTAGAAGTGGGAGAGCAGCTCGTTACATCATATATTAGTGATAAATATGTACAAGGACTCTCTATCGGCGTAGTAACAAGTGTAACTGTAGACTCTAATAATCTATCACGATCAGGTTACATTACACCGATAGTCGACTTCACCCAATTACAAGAAGTACTCGTAATCACTGAGAAGAAAAATATCGGCGACACTACTAGTGATATAGAGACAGATGATTCTCTTGAAGGTACGGAAGAATAATCCTTGATTTTCATGTCAGAAAGGAGTTTTAAATGAGACATAAAAAAAGAGCTATCATAATTGGCCTTCTAATTATCATTTGCTTTATTATACAAACTACAGTAATTCATTATATCTCCTTAGGGTCCATAATCCCGAATTTGCTAATCGTTATCACATCATCCATCGGATTTATGCGTGGTAAGAAAGAAGGACTTTTTGCCGGCTTCTTATGTGGGTTGCTAATCGATATATTTTATAGTGACCTTATGGGATTTCAAGCATTCTTTTATATGATTATAGGCTATGGAAATGGATTTTTCCAAAGATTATTTTATGATGATGATATTAAACTACCACTTATTTTGATTGGTGTCAGTGAATTCCTATATGGTTTAGGAATTTATGTTTTCTCATTTTTATTAGAATCTAAGTTTGATTTTCGTTATTACCTGTACAATATTATCTTGCCTGAACTAGTATATACTTTTCTAGCAACTATTATACTGTACCAAATCATTCGTAAAATTAATAACTGGTTAGAAGAAGACGAAAGAAGGAGCGCGAATAAATTTGTTTGATTTTATTAAATACCAAATACAAACACTCTTTAATAGACGTGACATTATATTAATAATTGCATTTATAATATTATTTTCCACACTTATTATGCAATGTTTTAATTTGCAGATTATTCAAGGTGAAATGTTTCAAGATGAAACCACTTTATTGATCCAAAAAACAAGAACGGTCGAAGGCACACGAGGAAATATTTACGACCGAAACGGAGAAGTTATTGCTTACAATGAGCTGGCTTATTCTATTACCATAGAAGATAATGGAGAATACGAATTGATGTCGGAGAAAAACCTTGCCATCAATGCCGTAATTTCAGAATTAATTGAGATTGTAGAGTCCAATGGAGATTCTATTATTGATGATTTCGGTATTGCTTTAAATGATAAGAATGAGTATGAATTTACAGCTACAAGTAATACTACTCGTTTACGATTTATTGCCGATATCTACGGAAAATCGTTGATTTCAGATTTAACAGAAGAACAGCAAGATGAAACTGCTGATGATATCATGGCGTATTTATGTGCTGATGGGACGACTTATGGATATGGTGTAGATACTGAAACACTTCCTAAGTCTGAAGTTCTTAAATATGTTACGATAAGGTACCAAATGAGTTTAAATAGTTATCAAAAATACATTCCTACAACCGTTGCGCAGAATGTGAGTGCCGAAACACTCGCGACTGTAATGGAACGCATGAGTGATTTACAGGGAGTAAACGTAGCTGAAGAATCTTTACGCACTTATGTTGATAGTTATTATTATGCCCCTATCATTGGCTATACAGGCGTCATTTCCCAAGATGAATATGATTCCTTTATAGAATCAGGGTATACAACTTATTCTGCTACAGATATTGTCGGAAAAACTGGTATAGAAAAAGTGTATGACACCGTATTACAAGGAACGAAAGGCGAAGTAAAAATTTATACAAACAATTTAGGAAAAACACTAGATTCTGTTACAACACTTGATGCGACTGCAGGAGATGATTTGTATTTAACAATAGATAGTGATTTACAAGAGGTAACCTATAACGTAATTGAGGAAACCCTTGCAGGTATCATATATTCTAGATTGCAAAACGTATTAGATTTTGATAGAACTACCGTTGCTGACTCTAGTGATATTATCATTCCAATAGGAGATGTATACAATTCATTCTTCAGCAATATGATTCTAGACGTGGATCACTTTGAAGCTGAAACTGCTGGACCTACCGAAGTTGAAATCCTAGAAATGTATTCTATTCGGTTTGAAGATGAAACATCACAACTACTTGAATATATGTCTAATCCAGATGGTGTTGCTTACAAGGAGTTATCTGATGAAATGCAGGAATACGTAAGTTATGTAGTCAATACTTTACTACGTACTAATGCTAAAATCATTGTCAGTGCTAGCATTGACACTTCAAATGAAACCTATAAAAGCTGGGTTTCTGAAGAAACAATTAATCTATACGAATACTTAAACTACTTGATTTCTAGTAACTGCATTGATACTACTTTGCTCCAAAGCAATCTCGGAGATGATAGTGCATACTCTGACTCAACAGAAATATTTAATGCCATTTATGCCTACCTAGAAGAAACATTACCTTTAAATTTAGGATATGAGAAATTGATTTACGAATATATGATTCGCAGCGGGGAACTAAGTGGAACTAAAATTTGTTTAGCCGCCTATGAACAAGGCGTATTCAAATATGATGAAACCACTTATAATAACCTAGTATCCGGAGCTGTTACCGCTTATGATTTCTTAAGCGAACAAATAAGAACGATTGAGCTGACCGCTGGACAGATGGGCTTAGAACCATGTTCTGGTTCTGCTGTAGTAACAGACCCAAATACAGGTGAAGTTCTAGCACTCGTATCGTATCCTGGATATGATACCAATAGGCTTTCAAACGATATGGATACCGATTACTACACGAAACTTTCTTTAGATTCATCAAGTCCATTTTATAATCATGCTACGATGGAGAAGACAGCACCAGGTTCGACTTTCAAGATGGTATCAAGTGTTGCAGGTATAACAGAAGGTGTCGTTTCACCAGATGAAATCATCTATTGTGACGGTATTTTTGAAAAAGTATTCCCAAACGTTCGGTGTTGGACTTATCCAAACGCCCATGGACAAATGAATATTGTTACTGCAATTGCAAATTCATGTAACTCTTATTTCTATGAACTTAGTTACAGACTCAGTCTTACAAACCGAGCACTAATCGGTACAGATGATGGAACAGGAAATACAACGTACGATTATTATTCTAGTGACTTAGGAACTGATACCTTAGCAAAATACGCTGAAATGTTCGGTCTAGGAGAGACTAGTGGAATCGAAATACCAGAAGCATCTCCAGAAATTTCAGATACAGCTTCTGTCCCAAGTGCTATTGGGCAAGGGACTCACAATTATACAACTACCCAGCTTGCTCGTTATGTATCTACAGTTGCTAACAAAGGAACACTATATGATTTAACGCTAGTAGATAAAGTAACTGATGTAGATGGCAATGTAGTAGAAGAGTTTGATAATTCTGACAGTACAGAGTTGGATGAAATTTCAGATAGTACTTGGAATTATATACATGATGGTATGGAATTAATGGTTCAAAATAGTGCTACATTTTCAGACTTAGATTCTAGTATCACAATTGCTGGTAAAACAGGTACTGCACAGCAAAGTGCTTACAATCCTGACCATGCAGTATTCGTTGGATTTGCCCCAGTAGACGATCCTGAAATTGCAATTAGTGTTCGTATTGCAAATGGATATCAATCTTCATATTCTGCACAAATTGGCAAAGAAGTGATTAGTTATTATTTAGGTGCACTTGAAAAATCAGATGTTATTACAGGCGAAGCACGTACACTAACTGTTTCAAATTCAGGAGATTAGAGGTTTATAAATGAATAATCACGTTACAATTAAAAGTAGTCGATATGGTTTAGAAGTTCATTTAGATGCTACAATTTCTTTTAGCGAACTACTTGAGTACACTGAAATCAAATTCCAAGAAGCTACAAAATTTTTATCAAAAGCTTCCCTTGCGATTTCTTTTGAAGGAAGAGTATTAACTAGAACAGAAGAACAAGAACTGATTGACTTAATTACAGCTACAACCGGTATTACTATCATTTGCATCATTGATAATAATAAAACTACAGAAAAACTATATCGCAGCATCGTAGAGCAAAGCCAACAAGATATTGATAATCGAGATGGACAATTCTATCGAGGCGATTTAAAAAGAAGACAAGTCCTAGAATCTGAAACTAGTGTCATAATTATTGGTAATGTAGAGCCTGGGGCAAAAGTAATTGCTAAAGGCAATATTATCGTCATGGGGGCACTAAAAGGTACTGCTTACGCAGGAGCAAGTGGTGATAAAAATGCATTTATTACCGCTCTTGTTATGAAACCTAAAACGTTAAGAATCGGTGACATAGGAATTACGAGACGAACGATACGAAATACAAATGAAGATGTTATAGAACCTAAGATAGCAATCGTAGATGGCGAACATATCTATATAGACCCTTTGATATAAAACTAGGAGGAATGGATTCATGGGAAATGTAATTGTTGTAACATCTGGAAAAGGCGGAGTTGGAAAAACAACCACCACCGCAAATATTGGTGCTGGATTAGCACAAGAAGGTAAGCAAGTTGTTGTTATTGATACAGATTTAGGTTTAAGAAATCTAGATGTTGTAATGGGACTAGAGAATCGGATTGTCTACAATCTAGTAGATGTAATCGATGGGCGCTGTCGTCCAAAGCAAGCGATTATAAGAGATAAGCGATTTCCTGAACTCTATTTATTACCTTCTGCTCAAACAAAAGATAAATCAGCTGTATCTCCAGAACAGATGAAAAAATTATCCGAAGAACTGGCAGAAATATACGATTATGTTATTTTAGATTGCCCTGCTGGAATAGAGCAGGGATTTCACAATGCAATTGCAGGGGCTTCACAGGCGATTGTTGTAACAACACCAGAAGTCTCAGCAATTCGAGATGCTGATCGAATCATTGGATTGTTGGAAACAAATCAAATAAAAGACTGTAAATTAATTATCAACCGGTTACGTATGGATATGATTAAGCGTGGTGATATGATGTCTGTCGATGATGTAACTGAAATATTAGCGATTCCATTACTAGGCATTATTCCAGATGATGAATCGGTGGTAATCGGCGCGAACCAAGGTGAAGTAGTCGTAGGTGGTTCGACAAAATCAGGCATAGCTTATAGTAATATTTGCAAGCGCATACTAGGGGAAGAAATAGAATTTCTCGACTTGAATTCTAAAAAAAGTGTATTTTCCAAACTATCAACTTTATTTACGATTTAGTAAGGAGGCCATGATGCACAAGTTCCCTTTTCGTTCCAATTTAACTTCGGTGACCATTGCGAAACAACGATTAAAACAACTACTATATGCAGACCGAAGTAATTGTACCCCTGAATTAATTAGTCAGATGAAAGATGATTTATATCATACTATTTCAAAATATATTGAAATAGAACCAGATCATTTTGAATTGACGCTTACAAGAAAAGAAATGTACATCAAGTACGTAGGAGAAGAGTAGTGAGATATTTAAAACAATACAAACTAAAAGATTATAAATGGGTTCTAGCGATTTCCGTTATTCTTATAACATGTTTTAGCGTTGTTATAGTTGGAAGTGCGAAAGAATCTGTACAAAGTCGGCAATTTTACGGCATGCTCATTGGCATTGCTCTCATGATAATTATATCGTTGCTTGATTATAAATGGCTAATAAAATTACACTGGTTTCTCTATGGTTTCAGCATCTTTTTATTAGGAAGCGTATTACTTTTTGGTAAAAATGTAAATGGTGCAACAAGATGGATGGATTTAGGATTTACAACATTCCAGCCTTCAGAGTTCGTAAAGATTTTTTTAATAGTTTTTTTCGCTAAATTCTTTTCAGACCATAAAGAAAATTTCAATACAGTAAAAACGTTAGCATTGGCTGCTGTACTCTTTGCATTTCCTATTATATTAATTCTGAAGCAGCCTGATTTATCAACCACCATAAGCATTGTAGCTGTCTTTTTAATATTATTATATCTAGGTGGCTTAAGTTACAAATTAATAGGAACGACAATTATCATCGTAATTCCTATTACCATTATGTTATTAGCTTATATCGTACAACCTAGTCAAACATTACTAGCAGAATATCAACAAACACGTGTATTAGCCTGGTTATATCCCGATGAATATGCAGATGATGCAGCATACCAACAGACTAATTCTAAAATTGCTATTGGCTCTGGACAGCTCGTAGGAAAAGGCTTGAATAACAATACAACCACATCTGTAAAAAATGGTAACTTTATATTAGAACCACAAACAGACTTTATTTTTGCTATTATTGGAGAAGAATTAGGCTTTCGTGGTTGCTGTATTATAATAATGTTCTTGTTTTTCATTATAATGCAATGTATAATGATAGGAATAAGGGCACAATTATTCGCAGGAAAGCTGATATGTTATGGCGTTGCCTCGCAAATAGGAATACAAGCTTTTATAAATATTGGAGTCGCAACTGGTATATTACCGAATACAGGTATACCATTACCATTTATTAGCTATGGTCTATCCTCATTAGTTAGCATGTTTATGGGAATAGGTTTTGTGTTAAATATTGGACTTCAGCAGAAGAACAGATAAAGGAGACTTACACGATGAATATAGGATTGGTTGCACATGATGCAAAGAAAAAATTAATACAGAATTTCTGCATTGCCTATCGTGGTATCTTGAGTAAGCATAATTTATATGCTACTGGTACTACAGGGAGATTAGTAGAGGAGGTAACTAACCTTAACGTTCATAAATATCTAGCAGGCCCATTAGGTGGAAAGCAACAATTAGGCGCTCAAATTGAATGTAATGATATTGATGCTTTGATTTTTCTTCGCGATCCATTGAACCCGAAATCACATGAACCTGATGTAAATGACATTGTACGACTATGTGATACACACAATATCCCAATGGCGACCAATGTAGCGACAGCGGAACTATTAGTATTAGCAATCGATAGAGGAGACTTAGAGTGGCGTGAAATGTATAAATAAAAAATTAAGTATTATATTAATTACAATAATGATATTAACCATGTTAAGTGGATGTACACAAGAAGTAGAAACAACCTTGATGCAAGAATATGAAGTTAGCAATTATAACACTAGTATTAAAACTTGGGAATTATTTTCATCTGACTTAGCCGTTACAAACACAGACGTTAGTCTTGTAGATTACACTGCTCCAGAAACACTGTATGGATGTGGATTATTTGATATTACCAATAACACTGTTTATTATGGAGACAATCTATTTACACAATTATATCCTGCTAGTACTACCAAGATTCTAACTGCTTATGTAGCATTAAAATATGGTAATCTCGATGACGTTATCACAGTAACAGCAGAAGACTTAGACTTACCTTCTGACTCATCTGTGTGCGGGCTGTTAGTAGGCGATCAATTAACATTATATGATTTATTAGCTGGTTTACTTTTAAAATCAGGGAATGATAGTGCTATGACTATTGCACGATATATCTCAGGTGATGTGGCTACATTTGCTGAGCTAATGAATTCAGAAGCAAAAGCACTTGGTGCTACAAGTTCAAATTTTGTAAATCCACATGGATTGCATGATGATAATCATTACACGACAGTATATGATTTATATATTATCTTTAATTCATGCATTCAAAATCAAGTCTTTTTAGATATTATATCGCAAGGAACATACGATACAGTAATTACAGATGCCGAAGGTGTGGAACGTTCTATAAATTGGACCGTTACGAATGCCTACACAACTGGTACATATGCTTCACCTTCAAATGTTACATTGTTAGGGGGAAAGACAGGATATACTGATACAGCAAGAAGTTGCTTAGTATTATTAGAAGAAGATGCAAATGGTACACAATACATCTCAATTGTTTTGGGTGCTGAACATAAAGAAACACTCTATCTGCAAATGACTTCTTTAGTTGAGTCGTTACCTAGTACAGAGTAAAACACAGGGGTATCTCATAAATTGGGAGACCCCTGTAATAGGTAGTATCTGGATTCATTTAATTCATATCTTTAATTCTTCCAAACAAACTAATAAGATATAATCCGCAAAGACCTACCGCAATATAGATGATTCTTGAAAACCAAGATAAATCACCAAATAGGTACGCAACTAGATCAAACTTAAATAAACCTACAAGTAACCAGTTTACCGCACCAATAATTACTAATGTTAGAGATGTATTGTCAAACCATTTCATGATTATTTCCTCCTTTTATTCTCTAACTATATTATTGACAAAAAAATCCACATTATACATGAAAGATTAAAATATATGAACTATTATAACAAATACTCTGATTATCTAAAAACTAAATATGGGGAAAAAGTCTACAAGCTCCCTATCAATTTACCTTTGACATGTCCAAATAGAATTCAAGCATCTGGTTGTTCCTTTTGTGCTGAAGTAGGGACTGGATTTGAAGCAATGGATGCGTCATGTTCTATCACAGAACAATTATCTTTTACGAAAGAACATATAAGTAAAAGATATGGTGCCCATAAATTCATTGCTTATTTTCAGAATTTCACAAATACTTTTATACCACTTGACCAATTCCACCAGAATTTAACCGAAGCATGCCAAATAGATGATATCGTAGAGATATCTATTTCAACTAGGCCTGATTGTATTAATCAAGACTATTTAGAAATAATGAACGATATAAGATCCACCTATCAAGTCGGAATCACTATTGAACTTGGGTTGCAAACAGCGAATTATCACACTTTACTATCTATTGACAGAGGTCATGGATTAGCTGAATATATTGATGCAGTACTCCAAATTCAAAAATATAACTTTGTAGTCTGTACGCATATTATTTTAAATCTTCCAAATGATACAATGATAGATGTCATAGAAACAGCTAAAATTTTATCTGCCATGAAAATAGATATTGTTAAGGTTCATTCTCTATATATTGCAAATAACACAAAGATGTGCAGCCAATTTAACCAAGGCGATTTTGAAATTTGCTCAAAAGAAGAATATCTCGAACGTGTAGCTACTTTTTTAGATTATCTGTCCCCTGATATCATTGTGGAGCGTTTATTTAGTCGTATTCCTAAAGAAGATATGACGTTTTCTAATTGGAACACAAGTTGGTGGAAACTACAAGATGAACTTATCGAATTGTTTTCGACCCAAAATCGATACCAAGGACGTTTGTATCATTATTTAAACGGAGCAGCACTTGATAAATTAACATAGGAGGTCCGTTGTGAACGCAACTAACATAAATAAAAAAAAACAAAGAGACAAGAAATTAATTCATTTCAAGTCATATCAACATAAATGGGAGTTCAACATAATTATATTTATGTTTCTACTGATTTTTATTTATTTACTTGGTATAACTGTTACATATTTGAACGAGCACCAAATTAGCACGTATGAGGTGCGTTATGGTTCAATTATTAAAGATACGGCATACACAGGTTTAGCACTTCGAGAGGAAACGGTATTTAATTCACCAGAATCAGGATACATCCAATTTTACTACCAGTCAGGTAGCCGCATAAGTGTGAATAATAGTATTTATACCATATCTAATACTGCGCTAGATATCTCTGATGTGACAAGCTCTACCGCTGATAATTATGTATTAAACAGTGTTGATCAACAAAAAGTATTGACAGCTATTCAATCTTTTAACAGTAATTATTCGGCTACGAGTTATAGTTCCACCTATGATCTTATCGATGAAATAGAATCTATCGTTATGAATAGCGAAAATCAAGAAATCATAAATTCCCTATCGGAGATGGATAGCACTACTTCAGGCTTATCAATTTACAAAGCGGATGTAAGTGGAATTCTTCTATACACCATCGATAGCTATGAAACAATGACTAGTGACACCTTTACCGCGAGTGCTTTTGATAGAAGTACGTACGCTTCAACGACGATTAATTCTGGAGATTCCATAAATAACAATGCTCCGATTTATAAAATAATCGAAAATGAAGATTGGTGCATTATCATCGACGTAGCAGAAGATGAACTCGAAATTTTTCAGGAAATATCAAATGTAACATTCAAGTTTTTATATGATAACGAAGAGAAGTCTGCAGCCTTTTCACTTATAGAAAAAGATAATAACACTTACGGCTTGATTGAACTTAGCACAGATATGATCCGATATTCCAGTGAACGATTTTTAGATATCGAGTTAATTCTTGATACACTCGAAGGATACAAAATCCCTATTTCATCTGTTATTTCAAGAGAATTTTATCAAATTCCTCTTGCATACATTACACAAGGTGGAGAGAGTGGTAGCGAAGGTGTTCTTAGTACTACTGGGGTTGAGGAAACTTTTAAAGAAACTAAAATTTATTATAAAGACGATGAGTATGCTTATATTTCTCTAGATTCACTAAATAACAATGAATTGCTCATCTACGTTGAAAGCGAAACAGATGAAACTGCAGAAATTACTGAAGAACCTATTGAAATCGCTAGCACGTATCGTGTAAGTACGACTGCCGACTTAACAGGCGTATATCGCGTAAATAAAGGATATGCTGAATTTAAAATAGTTGAAATACTAACTGAGAGTACTGAGTATTACATTGTAAATGACTCTACTTCTTACAGTATCAGTAATTATGATCGAATTGCTCTTTATGGCGATTCCGTTAGCGATAATACTATTATTAATTAATAAGGAGTAAACAAAATTGAAAAATTTATTGAAAACCAACTTAGAAAATGTAGAGTCTAAAATTCAAACTGCCTGTGAACGTTCTGGTAGAAAACGAGAAGATATTACTTTAGTGGCAGTTAGTAAGACTAAGCCTCAAGAAATGCTTGAAGTTATCTATGAATGTGATATACGACATTTCGGTGAAAATAAGGTACAAGAACTATGCCAAAAAGAAGAAGATATGTCAAAGAATATTAAGTGGCATATGATAGGGCATCTTCAAAAAAACAAGGTGAAATATCTTGCTCCTTTTGTTCACTGTATTCACTCTGTAGAGTCTTTTACTTTAGCAACAACTATCAATAAGGAAGCCGCAAAGCAGGGTCGTGTCATAGACATACTTATTGAAGTAAATGTAGCAGAAGAGGAGAGTAAGTTTGGATTGAAGATGGAATCAGTCGAAGAATTCATACGTGAAATATCCGTTTTGCCTTGCATTCACGTAGTCGGATTGATGACTGTAGCTCCATACGTCGTGAATCCTGAAGAAAATAGACCTATTTTTATGAAATTAAGAAAATTATTAGTTGACATTAATAATAAAAACATTGATAATGTTAATATGACTGTACTTTCTATGGGTATGTCAAACGACTATGAAGTAGCTATTGAAGAAGGCGCTACCATCGTTCGCGTTGGCACTGGCATATTTGGTGAAAGAAACTACAACATATAGAGAAATGATTGGAGTAATATAATGGGTGTATTAGACAAATTTTTAGACATAATGAAATTAAATGATGACTATGAGGATGATGATGATTACTTAGATGATTTTGATGATGATTTTGAAGATGATTATAATCAAAAAAAATCCAAAAAGCCAAAATTTCTTAATAAAAACAACAAATATGATGATGATTTCGGGTATGATGACGCACCATCTAGCAAATCATCTACGAGTAATAGATTTTCTCAAAGTAATAAAGTAACACCAATTAGAAATAATTCTACTAGCTCTTCAAAAACAAGCTCTGGTATGGGGGTTTGTGTGATTAAACCAACATCAATTGATGACGGTAGAGAAATCTGTGAAACATTATTAGATAGCAGAACTGTGATTTTAAATTTAGAAGGTTTAGACTTAGAAATAGCACAAAGAATTATTGATTTTACATCTGGTGCCGCATATGCGATGAAAGGAAATCTTCAAAAAATTTCTAATTACATATTCTTGGTAACTCCTGTTAATGTTGATATTTCTGGTGATTTACAAGATTTGTTAGGAAATTCATTTGATGTATCATCTATAAGGGCAAGATTTTAATTATGAATAAACAAGATGATTTATTAAAGAATCGATTGATAGAATTATCTAGAATAGCGTATGAACGTGAGATTTCAACTTTTACAGATTATTTGAATTTGAGTGAAATTGATACATTAGTATGTATTCCCAAAAATGAATTATATTCAAAATATGAATTATATGGTGGTTATGAATACGCAGAGCGTCAGATGATATCTTTTGTACCTGATGCTCTTTGTTATGAAAATATTTATCCTATATCAGCTCTAAAAGTAGAAGTAAAAGCCTTAAAGTATTCGGAAGAACTTACTCACAGAGATTATTTAGGATCTTTACTTGGACTTGGACTAGATAGAAGCAAAATAGGAGATATCTTAATCTTAGATACCCATACTGTTATTTTTGTACATGAATGTATTGCTAATTACGTCATAGAACATTTTAACAAGGTTAAACATACTTACATTCTGACCAGTAAACTTGAATCCTGTGACCTACAGTTCAAGCCTAAATTCCAAGAAATCAAAGGAACTGTTGCTTCGATACGACTTGATAGCATACTTTCTTTAATCATGAAGGAATCACGAAGTAAATTAATCAAACTAATTGAAGGCGGTAAGGTCTACGTGAATGGAAGATTAATAACGACCAATGCTTATAAACTAAGCGAACAGGATTTAATATCTGTTCGTGGACATGGTAAATATCAATATGATTCTCTGATTAGCACCACAAAGAAAGACCGTTTACTCGTAACAGTAAAAAAATTTATATAGAAAGCGAACTAAAAATGAAAAATTTAAGTATTACTAAACATTATATTTTAGGGTTAATTATTTCAATATTGTTAATCGCATTAGATCAATTCACCAAATACCTTGCAGTTGTGTATCTTAAAGGTACTGATGGAATAGACATTTTAAAAGGTATCTTCAAATTATACTATCTAGAAAATCGTGGTGCTGCATTTGGTATTCTTCAGAACCAACAAATATTTTTCTTATTTAGCACAGGAATTGTTTTATTATTATTAATTTATGTTTATGGTAGAATCCCAGTAGATTTCAAATATACTCCACTTAGATTTTGTTCGATTTTCCTATTTTCAGGAGCAATTGGAAATATGATAGATAGAGCCTCACAAAATTATGTTGTAGATTTTCTATATTTTGAATTAATAGATTTTCCAGTATTTAACGTTGCTGATATTTATGTAACTGTTACTACAGCAATCTTTATCCTCTTAATTCTATTTTATTACAAAGAAAGCGATTTAGATAATATTAAATTATTGCCATGGAAAAAAGCGAATAAACAGGAGTAAATATGAAAGAATTTGAATTTATAGTAAGTAGCGAAGACGAGAATCGTGTCGATAAATTTTTAGATAATAAATTAGTCGATATTTCTCGTTCTTTTTTGCAAAAAACAATAAAAAATGGAGGTGTCTTTGTAAACAACTTACCTATCAAGGCTAATTACAAAGTTAAAGAAAATGACACTGTAAAACTAACCATTCCGGATGCTATAGAACCTGATATATTACCCGAAGATATCCCTCTAGATATTTTATATGAGGATAGCGATATATTAATTGTAAACAAGCCAAAGGGGATGGTTGTACATCCTGCTGCTGGACATTATAGTGGAACCCTTGTAAATGCTTTGATGTTTCACTGTTCTGACAGTTTATCAGGTATCAATGGTGTTATGAGGCCAGGCATCGTACATCGTATTGATATGGATACTACCGGCTCATTGGTTGTTTGTAAAAATGACTTTTCCCACCAATATATTTCCGACTTATTAAAATCACACAATATCACACGAAAATATCATGCTATCGTACATGGAAATGTAAAAGAAGAAGAGGGGACCATCCAAGGACCCATAGGAAGACATCCTAGTGATCGAAAAAAAATGTGTATAAATGAAAAAAATGGAAAAGATGCTATTACTCATTATAAAGTGTTAAAAAGATTTCATAACTATACCTATATTGAATGCCAATTGGAAACAGGTCGTACACACCAAATACGAGTGCATATGGCAAGCCTGAATCATCCATTACTCGGTGATTCAGTCTATTCTAATCGACCTTGTAAATTCAAATTAGAAGGTCAAACGCTCCATGCAAAAGTGATTGGGTTCAAACATCCTAGATCAGAAGAATACCTAGAAATTGACGCTCCCTTACCTGAATATTTCAAAAAACTTATACAAATACTATAAAATTATATACTTTTATTTCAATTTAATGTATAATTGTACATAATTACATGAATTGAACCTGAAAGGATGTGACAATTATGAGTGAAAAAAATACAATCATAACAATTGGACGGCAATTTGGAAGTGCAGGTAGAGAAATAGGTCATCTAGTAGCTGCAGAATTAGGAATCAAACTTTATGATAAGGAAATGTTATCAATCGCTTCAAAAGAAAGTGGCTTATGTGAAGAATTTTTCGAAAAACATGATGAAAAACCAACTAGAAGTTTTTTATATTCACTAGTAATGGATACTTATGCAATGAATTATTCTACAAGTGCTTTTTCTGATATGCCACTGAACCACAAAGTTTTTCTCGCACAATATAATGCCATTAAAAAAATTGCAGACGAGGAATCTTGTATTTTAGTTGGAAGATGTGCCGATTATGCACTGGAAAACTATTCGAATTGTACCAAAATATTTATTCACGCTGATATGGAAAGTAAAGTGCACCGTATAGCACGAATTTATGATTTAACAGATGCAAAGGCAAAAGATATGATTCTCAAGACAGATAAGAGCAGAGCTTCTTATTACAATTACTTTACTAACAAAAAATGGGGTGATTCTGATAGCTATGATTTATCCATCGATAGCGCCATTTTAGGTACAGAGGGTACTGCAAAAGCCATATTAGAATATATTAAATTGAGAAATAATATGTCGATAAAAGCATTATAAAAAATGAATGATTAGAGGAGCGACCGGATGAGATTAGTAATACAGCGAGTGAAAAAATCTTCTGTAACAGTAGACAATAATGTAATAGGATCAATTAATAAAGGCTATTTAGTCTTGATAGGAATTGCTTCTTCTGATACGACTGAGATAGCTGATAAATTAGTTAAAAAAATGATAGGTCTACGAATTTTTGACGATACAGATGGTAAAACAAATCTATCATTAGCGGATGTAGATGGAGCGTTACTCTTAGTATCACAATTTACATTGTATGCTAATTGCAAAAAAGGAAATAGACCGAGTTTTATAAACGCAGGAGCTCCAGATATGGCAAATGAAATGTACGAATACATTATAAAAAAATGCAAAGAACAAGTACCAGTTGTTGAAAAGGGAAAATTCGGTGCAGAAATGGACGTAGAGCTTATTAATGATGGTCCATTTACAATTATGTTAGATTCAGATCAAATGTAAATTAATCTTAAAGAAGTAGATGTTGCAAAATGGTGTTATCCATTTTATAACATCTACTTCTTTTTATAAATCAATAATCACGCATTAGTTTACATAATTGTTTTAAGTAAACTAATATATTGACTCATTGGTTTATTTTAATTTTGAAAAGTTTATTTTTTCTCGCGAAGAGTAACTGCTGTTGCCGCATTTCTTCTACGTGATTCATCAATAGCTGCATAATGCTTTTTCGTAGTATTTACGTCTTTATGACCCAAAACATCTGCCACTAAATAAATGTCACCGGTTTCTCTATATAGGTTTGTACCATACGTACTACGTAATTTGTGTGGTGTGATTTTCTTTCCAGGTGTCACTTGTTTGCTATATTTTTTCACCATATTTTCCACAGCTTGCACACCCATTCTACGACGCTGGGTAGAAAGAAAGAGTGCTTGGTCATGAGATGCTATTGGTATAACCATATTACGATCATTATACATATAGTTTTTTAATGCATGTTCTACTTCATTTCCAAAATAGACAATCATCTCATTTCCACCTTTTCTAGTCACTTTAATCCCATTATTCTTGAAGTCTACATCTAAAATATCAAGTCCCACACATTCAGATACGCGAATTCCAGTACCAAGCAGAAGAGTAAGGATTGCTATATCTCGTAGTTTGGTTTTTTCGTAGTATAATTTTGCCTGCCCTTCAAGTACATCGCCACAATTTTCTACATAATCAAGTAATTCAACAACTTCATCTATTTCCAATCTAATAATCGCTTTTTCATGAATCTTAGGCGTCTCAATAAGAAGAGTAGGATTATAGGAAATCGCTTCCCGTTTATAATAATATTGGTAAAAACTACGAAGAGATGATATTTTTCTTGCTAATCCTTTTTCTGTATTTGTGATCTGTTTTCCTTCAGACTCATATACTTTCAAATATTCTTGATATTCTTCAATATCCAATGTAGTAAGCTTCTCTAAATCATAGACTTTGATTTCTCTAATTGTTTTTCCGCGATATACTGGATTTGACTCCACCAAATAATTCAAAAAAACCCTTATATCGTAAGCATAAGAAATACGTGTTTTAACAGATGATTTAGGTTCAATTGCCCGAAAATAATCTTTAGTAAAATCTGGTAATGTTTTTAAAATATCCCTGAGTTTTAATGTATAGTCCACTTTGAGTTGTTGATGATAATTAGTGTTCTTTATCGCTTCTTTAGCCATATTAGATCTCCTTACGTACTTATTGTTTTATCTTATCATGTATCGGTCTTTACGTCTATATCTATTTGAAAAATTATGATTTGTCGTATAGATGTATTATTAATTATTGAAGTATATATAATAGATATCCACCTGCTTTTCATCTACTCTATATACTTCAATTGAATATTCCTAAATACTTTTATTTAATTTATTTTAATTATTAACGATATGCAACTAACAAGTATTGCCCCTCGTATATCGTGTCACTCTTAAGATTGTTTAATTTTTTTATAGATTCTACCGTTTGTTTTATAGAGACTTGCGAATCTGTAGTATATTCTTGTGCAATTTCCCACAATGTATCTTCATTTGTTATTAATATACTTGCGTACTTGACATCCCTCGAAAATGTAGATGATTCTTCTGCACTTGTCAATAAAGTGAAACAAATTCCAGAGGCTACAACTGTCAATATAGTCACAATAATCAATAGATTAATCTTCATCTGTTTCAATTTATTTTCTCTTGCAATTCTCATATTAATTCGATTTTCTTCTCTTTTTAAAGTAACGTAACTGTTTCTATCTATCCTATTCATCATCAAAGTGCTCATTTTCTACTCCTCCATTATCATATTCTCGCTATCAACCTAGAACATCTGTTCTTTTCTTAATTATACTAACAGAACAAGTGTTTGTCAAGAATAATCGAACATATTTTCTAAACATTTGTTTGCTTTTCATTTCTGACTATGTTATGATTGATGCAAAGGAGGTATATTATGGCAAACGGAACAATTAGTAAAAAGCAATCTGAGATTTTGCAATATATCAAGGAACAAATATTAGCTAAAGGCTATCCACCAGCAGTTAGAGAAATCTGTGAAGCTGTGAATTTAAAATCCACATCTTCGGTTCACTCTCACTTAGAGACACTAGAGAAGAATGGGTATATACGACGTGATCCGACAAAACCGAGAGCGATTGAGATTACAGATGATGATTTTGGTTTAGCTAGACGTGAAGTTGTAAATGTACCTATGATAGGTGAGGTTGCAGCTGGAGCACCTCTTTTAGCTACTGAGAACATCAGTAACTACTTTCCTATCCCTATGGAATTTATGCCAAATTCCGAAACTTTCATGTTGAAAGTCAAAGGTGAAAGTATGATAAATGTTGGTATTTTTGATGGGGATATGGTTCTTGTTGAAAAACAAGGAACTGCACGAAACGGCGATTTAGTTGTGGCACTTGTTGAAGATGGTGCAACTGTCAAGACATTTTATAAAGAGAATCAACACTACAGACTTCAACCTGAGAATGATGACATGGAACCCATTATCGTTTCAGAGGTCACTGTATTAGGAAAAGTAATTGGTGTATTCCGATTTTTATAGGTTCGTATAAAATACAAAACAAACACAAAAAAGAGAAAGTGAAAAAATAGATGGATTCCCATTTATTTCTGAACACTTTCTCTTTTTATATTTATTATCTTTTCTTCTGTTACTAAGATATCCATCTTTTGATCATGATTCTCTACCAGAATATCTTCGTGCACCAACTTTTCTCTGCAAAGTACTACTTTAACACCAATCGTATGCTTTAGATATCTATCATAAAATCCTCCACCATATCCTATACGTTGCCCTTTTGAATTTGCAGAAAGGCAAGGAACAATCAATAAGTCAATTTCTCTTGGATTCAAACAGTTTGTGCTACTATTAAGAGGTTCTAAAATCCCTCTGTATCCTGGAGTAAGTTCGTCAATAGCGCTTATGACATGCGCTTCCATAATACCATTTCCAGTGCACAGAGGAACAGCTACTACTTTTCCTAACTCTAAAGCCATTTGGATAATCGGAACTGTATTTATCTCTTCATTAACCCCTACATAACAAAATACAGTTTTCGATTCCGAAAATTCTGGTAACACCAAAAGATTTTGTATAATTTGATGGTTAGATTCTGCCAGAAACTCTTGATCAAACGTTTTTATCTCACGCTTTATTATCTTTCTCAAGTCATGTTTTAGCTCATTCATAATATCTTAATCTTATAAATCACTCGAACTAATTTCTTTACCGTCGCTCCAAATTCTTTCAAGATTGTAGAATAATCTATTTTCTTTGTCGAATACATGGATGATAATATCGCCGAAATCCAATAAAGTCCAGCTACTTGCTCCATATCCTTCTCTTTGTTTCACAATAAAGCCTTCCTTCTCTAAAGCATCCTCCACATTATCCACTAATGCTCTTACCTGATTTTCGTTACTACCATTTGCAATAATAAAATAATCTGCTAGAATAGAAATTTCCGAGATATCAATTACACGAATATCTTCCCCTTGTTTCTCATCTAATGCCTTATAGGCAATGGATGCCATTTTTTTTGCTTGTTCAATTGTTGACATAATTTTCCTCCTTTATGTTCTTTCTTTATAAAATTCATACGTAGATTTTGTCATCGGATCAATCACTTTATTTTCATGTTCTAGGTGTTCAATAGACAGTTCAAGTTGCATATATAGTGCTGCATCTAGGTTGTTAAACGCTAACTCTCTAAGCTCATCTACTTTAGGCAATTTTCTATTAGGTTCAATATAGTCAGCAACATAGATAATCTTCTCCAATGTACTCATACCTGGAACTCCAGTAGTATGATGAGCAATTGCATCTTGAATCGCATTATTCTTCACTTCATACACGGTACTTGCTAAATACGCACCTAATTTTGCGTGAATCAATGCACCATTTTGTTGTTCTGTTTCTGTCAATTCAATACCATAAAGCTCACATTTTTTGTACTGCTCTTTCACCTTCATAGTTTTTGCACAATCATGAAGTAAGCCTGCTAACATCGCTTCTTCTATTGAAATTTTCTCTTTCATCGCAAGTGCTGCCGCTGTATACATCACCCCTAATGTATGATTGTATCTATTTTTTTCTAATTTCTCACTTAATTCTTCTTGTATAATTTGAATTTTATTCATTGTTATACCTCGTTTCATTATATAAGCGATTCGTAGTCATATATTCATGCACCACTTCTGGCACTATATATTTCACAGATTTATTTTCCTGCAAACGGCTTCGAATATTGCTAGAAGACACTTCTAGTAATGGCATCTGCAATAACTTCATCTTACACGCATACTTTTCCTTAAGATAGTCAATGTGTTGATGCACTCGTTTCAAATCCATATTTTCTCTACACGCCACTAGTATTGTGCAATATTCAAACAACAATTCTGGCTTTTTCCACTGTTCTAATGAAAAAAGCGAATCACTCCCTACAATGAAATAAAATTCATTTTCCGGATATTTCTCACATAATTCTTTCATAGTTTTATAAGAATAGGAAACACTCTCTTTTTCTATCTCATGCTTGGATAGATGAAAATAACTAGTTCCAGTAATTGCTAATTCAACCATCGCTATACGCGCTTTTGTCGAAATCGAAAAAGTATTTGCATCTTTATGTGGTGGATTTCCATTTGGCATAAACCAAATTGCATCTAATAAAAATTCTTCATATGCATATTCCCCTAACATCAAATGTCCTACATGTATTGGATTGAATGTACCTCCCACAATACCTACCTTCATAATTACCTCTCGTTTCCCACTAGTTTAACTAGATATTATTCTATGAATTTATTCTTAATCTTCTATTCTTTTTTTACGTTCTTTAGGCAATACAATTCTCTTTTTATCGTCTTTTCCTTCACGATACAACACGATTTTCTTCCCAATCACTTGTACCACTTCTGATCTTGTACGTTCTGCTACTATTTGCGCCAACTCTTTTGGATCGTCTGCACAGTTTTGTAATACACTCACCTTTATTAATTCTCGTGCCGTAAGCGCTTCATCAATTGCACTTACTAGGGATGGAGTCATGCTAGATTTCCCGATTTGAAAAATAGGATCCATTGTCATTGCCAAACTTTTTAAATATGCTCTTTGTTTCGTCGTCATATGCTCTCCTCTTATTTATAATAATCAAATTGGAGACCATACATACGAACTGTATCTCCTTCTTTGATTTCCATTTCTTCTAATTTAGCTAAAATTCCTGTTTCTTTCAAGAATCTTTGGAAGAATATAAAACCTTTCTCCGTATCAATATTCGTATATTGTAGCATTTTTTCTATTCTAGGTCCTTCCACAACATACATACCATCTTCAATCTCAACAGTATACGCAAGTGAAGAATAAAGCATCTCTTCTTCTGGGAAGTACTCTGGTTCAAATACAATCGTAGGAATATCTATCTTTTTCAGCTCTGTTCTCACATAATTCAGAACGTCTTGCAAGCCCGCTCCTGTAGCTCCTGACATCGCAAAAACCTTGTAGCCTTGTGGCTCAAACTCTGCTCGTATCTTTTCAACAGGATCTTCATCTTCATGATAAATTAAATCTATTTTATTCGCTGCAATCACTTGTGGTCTATTTGCGATTTCAGGATTAAATCGTTTTAACTCCTCATTAATCTTATAAATGTCATCCACTGGATCACGACCTTCTGACGATGAAGCATCTACCACGTGAATTAGTAATTTAGTGCGTTCTACATGACGTAAGAATTCGTGGCCTAATCCTATACCTTCTGATGCTCCCTCAATCAATCCGGGAATATCAGCTATTACAAATCCATCTCCTCCGTCTGCAAAATCCACAACTCCTAAATTCGGATTTAATGTCGTAAAATGATAGTTTGCAATCTTAGGTGTAGCATTCGTTACGCGTGATAAAAATGTAGATTTCCCAACATTTGGAAATCCTAACAATCCAACATCAGCAATAACTTTTAATTCAAGCTGTACCTCTAATTCTCTTGCTGCTTGCCCTGGTTGAGCAAACTTTGGTACTTGTTGAGTCGGTGTCGCAAAATGTTGGTTTCCTTTTCCACCTCGGCCACCTTTCAATATGACTTGACGTTGGTTTTCTCCTGACATATCTGCAACAACTTTTCCAGTCGTTGCTTCTTTAATAATTGTACCTTCTGGTACTTTCAAAATAACATTTTCAGAGTCTGCTCCGTGACAACGCTTCTTACCGCCTTGTTCGCCATCTCTAGCAACAAACTTACGCTTGTGACGATAATCTGCAAGTGTATTAAGTCCTTTATCCACTTCGAATATCACATCACCACCGCGGCCGCCGTCTCCACCGTCTGGACCGCCATTCGGTACATAGATTTCCCTACGGAAGCTAACAGCTCCATCGCCGCCCTTTCCAGATCTGATTAATATCTTCGCTCTATCTGCAAACATGTAATGTTTCCTTTCTTATTTCAACGTAAAGCCACTCGTGCTTTACATCATTTATTACTCATATTATATATTTATAATATCCAAAAAACAAGGCTTCAAACCAAGAAGATTTGAAGCCCTAATTTGTTAAACTTATTCAGCTACTACTGGACGAATA
>JAWXVA010000160.1:0-4333 GCA_044425815.1 Eubacteriales bacterium | reverse complement strand
TCCAGAATCGTCATGTAACCAACAGGAATTGATCGAATGTCTTTTAATTCCACTCCTAATAGTGAACCACTTAATATATACTGAAACCTTCCATCTTCAACTAAGAATTTAATTGCAGTTACCACTTCTTTGCATTCTTGTACCTCATCCAAAAATATCAACGTTTCGCCTTCTACCATTGGAACATCCGTTAACGCAGAGATTCTAAGTAGAATATCTTCGCTAGATTTTGCATTTTCAAACAAAGTAATAGCATCTTTGTTTTCATAAAAATTTATTTCCACTACATTTTTAAAATATTCTCTTGCATACTTTCTAATAACAAAAGTCTTGCCTACTTGCCTTGCCCCAGTTATCATAAGTGCCTGTTTCGATTGTTTCGAAAAAAATGATTGAATTGTCCATTCTATTTCTCTGATCATATTTTCACCTCACACCATCTATCAACTTACTAGTTATTATACTTATAGTATGCCACTTTCTCCTCTAATATACAATCGAATTTTTATATTTTGTCCGTTTTTCCATAAATTAATTTTATGTTTTGTCCTTTTTTCTATAACTTTATTTTATATTTTGTCCGTTTTTCCATAAATATTCTTCGTATTTTGTCCGTTTTTCCACAAATAAAGCTCCCCCAAGTACTTTTCTGTAACTCGGGAGAGCTTTTTCTTCTTTATTTCTATCTATTCAGCTATATACTCTAATCAATCCTCTACAACTTCCAAATCTCATCCACATATTGTTGAATTGTTCTGTCAGATGTGAACTTTCCACAGCTAGCTGTGTTAAGTAATGCCATTCTTGACCATCTGTCTTTATCTTTGTATGCTTCGTCTACACGCATTTGTGCTTCTGCATATGATCGGAAATCTTTCAATACAAAGTATGTGTCTGCTCTATCACTTACGTGTGTATTTAACAATGCATCGTATAAGTCACGGAACATTTCTGTATCACCATTTGCGTAAGTTCCATCCACTAATTGATCTACAACTTTGCGAAGGTCTTCATCACTATTGTAGATTTCATATGGATAATAACCACCATTATTTTCGTAGTTAATTACTTCATCTGAAGATAATCCGAAGATAAATGCATTTTCCATTCCTACTTCTTCTACGATTTCTACGTTGGCTCCGTCCATTGTTCCTAGTGTTGGTGCTCCATTTAACATGAATTTCATGTTACCTGTTCCTGAAGCTTCTTTCGATGCTGTTGAGATTTGCTCACTTACATCTGCTGCCGCAAATATCATCTCTGCATTGGATACTCTATAATCTTCAATAAATACTACTTTTAATTTATTGTGAATGCTGTAGTCATTGTTGATTGCGTCTGCTACGGAGTTAATTAACTTGATTGTTTGTTTCGCTCTCTTATAGCCTGCTGCCGCTTTCGCACCAAATACAAATACTCTTGGATGAATGCTCATCTCTGGATGTGCTTTGATTTGATTGTATAAATACATTACGTGTAATACATTTAAGATTTGACGTTTGTATTCATGTAGACGTTTTACTTGTACGTCGAAGATTGCATCTGGATCGATTTCAATTCCGTTATGCTCTAGCACGTATGCTGCAAGGCGTTTTTTATTTCTTCTCTTAATTGCCATGAACTCTGCTCTTGCTTCTGCGTCATCAGCTAAAGGCTTCAATTTAGCCATTTCTGGAAGATTTGTAATCCATCCGTCACCGATTTTGTCTGTAACCCAATCCGCTAGTAACTCATTTCCATGTAATAAGAAACGTCTTTGTGTAATACCATTTGTTTTATTGTTAAATTTCTCTGGCATCATTTCATAGAAATCTTTTAATTCTTGCTTCATTAATATCTCTGTGTGTAGTCTTGCAACACCATTTACTGAGTATCCTGCACAGATTGCAAGGTGAGCCATCTTCACTTGACCATCATATAAGATTGCCATTTTACGAACTTTGTTCTCATTTCCTGGATACATTGTTCTAATTTGATCTACAAAACGTCTATCAATTTCTTCAATGATTTGGTATACACGTGGTAATAATGATTTGAATAAGTCAATTGGCCATTTTTCTAAAGCTTCTGACATAATAGTATGGTTCGTGTATGCACAAGTTTTTGTTGTTACTTCCCATGCTTCATCCCACTCAAGACCTTCTTCATCCATTAATAGACGCATCAATTCCCCTACTGTTACTGTTGGGTGTGTATCATTTAATTGGAATGTTATCTTCTCGTGTAACTTCTTGATATCTTCATTTTGTTTCTTATATTTAGCAATTGCAGCTTGAATAGTAGCTGATACAAAGAAATATTGTTGCTTAAGACGAAGTTCTTTCCCTGCCATATGGTTATCATTAGGATATAATACTTCTACGATATTTCTTGCTAAATATTTTTGCTCTACTGCTTTTTGGTATTCCCCTTTATCAAATGAATCTAATTTGAAATCAATAATAGGCTCTGCATCCCAGATTCGAAGTGTATTTATAACACCATTTCCATATCCTACGATTGGCATATCATAAGGAATTGCTTTTACAGATGAGTAGTTTTCTTGTACAAAATGAACTTTGCCGTTATCATCTACTACGGATTTGATATATCCACCAAAACGAACTTCTTTCGCATATTCATCTCTACGAAGTTCAAATGGATATCCATCTTTTAGCCAATCATCTGGAGTTTCTTTTTGGTAACCATCTTCGATTATTTGTTTGAACATTCCGTAGCGATAACGAATACCACCGCCGTAAGCAGGATATCCTAGTGTAGCTAGTGAATCCAAGAAACAAGCTGCAAGACGTCCAAGTCCACCATTACCAAGTGCTGCATCTGGCTCTTCATCTTCAAGAGTGTTTAGACTCACACCCATCTCTTCTAATGCTTCACGTACTTCTTTGTATGCACATAAGTTAATCAAGTTGTTACCAAGTGCTCTTCCCATTAAAAATTCCATTGATAGATAATATACAATCTTAGGATTCTCTTCGTCATAACGATTCTGCGTATCAATCCATAAGTCCATCACGCCTTCTTTTACTGCATATGAAACTGCTTGATACAACTGTTGTGGAGTTGCTTCGTATGCAGTCTTTCTGTATAAAAGCTTAACGTTATTCTCTACTTCTTTTTTAAATGTTTCCTTGTCAATTCTTAATTTTAAATCCATGTTCTTTCTCCCCTCATTCATTATGAGAATCTAAATTAATCAGAGCTTATCTTTCCACTCCGAGGTTGACAGCCTCACCATTAATCTTCCAGTCTTTTACATATCCAGCCGGTGTTGCTTTTTTCGCTTCTATTGCAAGTACTTCATCTGCAATATCATTACCGTATTTTTCAAAAATTGCTTCTATTTTGTCAGTTCCTTCATAGGTCACTGTAATTTTATCTGTCACTTCGAAGTCAGCTTCTTTTCTCATCGTTTGTATCTTACTGATGATTTCTCTTACTAAACCTTCTTCTAATAACTCTTCTGAAAGATTCGTATCAAGTACAACTGTAATTCCGTTGTCATTTTCTGACACATATCCTTCCATCTGTGCTGTATCGATTAATAGATCTTCTGTCAATAATTCTACCGTTTCTCCATTAATATCTAATGTAATCTTACCGTCTGCATTTAATGCATCCATGGTAGCATTTCCATCTAATTCTAATAATGCATTCTTGATTCCGCCTAGTAATTTACCGAATTTCGGTCCTACTGTTCTCATCTGTGGCTTGAATGAATACGATGTGAAGTCTCTTACATCTTCTGTGAATTTTACTGTTTTCACATTTAATTCTTCTGCTACAATTTCTTTATAGAATTCTGGAAGGTCAAATTCAGCTTTTACAAACATTTGACCAATCGGTTGACGGTTCTTGATATTTGCAGTATTTCTACAAGCACGACCCATAACAACTAGCTTCAATACTTCTTCCATGTGTGTTTCAAGATCGGTATCAATCATTGCTTCATCCGCCACTGGGAAATCACATAAGTGAATACTCTCAGGTGCTGTTTCATCAATGCTCTTCACAAGATTTAAGTAAATGTCTTCTGTCATAAATGGAATCATCGGTGCAGCAACTTTCGCTACGGTTACAAGCGCTGTGTATAATGTCATATACGCATTAATCTTATCTTGTTCCATCCCTTTAGCCCAGAAACGTTCACGGCTACGTCTTACGTACCAGTTACTCATATCATCTACGAATTCTTGCAATGCTCTTGCACTCTCTGGAATCTTATAATTGTCAAGGTTCGTGTCTACTGTCTTAATCAATGTGTTTAATTTGGATAATAACCATTTATCCATTACAGGTAGCTTATCATAATCTAGTGAATATTTTGTGGCGT
>JAWXVA010000159.1:0-4399 GCA_044425815.1 Eubacteriales bacterium | reverse complement strand
AACATTGTATCAAGAATGGTGTGTTAGCAGAGTTTCTGCGAACCCACAGATCGGAGGTCGAAACGGTGAGTTTATTTGAATATGATGCAGAGAAACATATGGCGTTTGTGAGAGCAGAGGGAAAAGAAGAAGAGAGAATATCGTTGATTATTAAAAAAATTAAAAAATCTAAATCTGTAGATGTGATTGCGGATGAGTTAGAGTGTGAACCAGAAGAGATACAGAAGTTCTATGATGTGATACAGAAGTGTGGGACAGACTGTAGTGCGGAGGAGATACTGGAGAATGTATATGCCAGAAGATAGTGCGTGATATGTTCTTCTATTGAGCAAACCCCAGGGGTAGTTTTAATTGATGAGATTGACTTGCATTTGTACCCCAAAATATAGCAATGCAATAAAATACAATACCATTAAAGCCATTACAGGACTAATCATCTTGTAATGGCTTTCTGCGTTTTACAGTAAACGTCTAGGAGAATATACTTATTATGTAGAAATACAGAAGTATACTTGATATTATTATACTTTGTAGTATAATAATATCAAGCCCTGAAAGTGAGGTGTAGAATCTATGAAAAAGTTTGTTGATAGAATTAATGAAATGAACGCATTACAGGAAGCGTATGATAGTCTGGATTCGAGCTTTGTGGTCATATATGGTCGGCGGCGAGTTGGAAAAACAGAGCTTATTAGCGAATTTTTGAGAAAGCATGATAACGGATTATATTTTCTGGCCACAGAAGAATCAGAACAACAGAATAAAAAGTCATTCAAAAGCATGGCAGCAGATTTTACTGGAAATGAGTTACTAAATAGTGCAGATGTAGAATGGAGTTCTATATTTGAGCAAATAGTTAAATTCAAACCTGATGAGAAGAAGATAATTGTTATTGATGAATTTCAATATATCAGTCTTTCTAATGCCGCATTCCCTTCTATTATACAGAAAGCATGGGATACAATAATGAAAGATGGGAACGTCATGTTTATTATTTGTGGTTCCTATATATCGCTAATGAAATCTCAGACACTGGATTATGGAAGTCCTTTATACGGAAGAAGAACGGCACAGATTAAGCTCAAACAGATTGAATTTAAGCATTATAATGAATTCTATAATGGGAAAAATAATGAAGAATTAATACCTTTTTACGCAGTAACAGGTGGAGTGCCTAAATACGTGGAGATGTTTAATTCGCATAATGATATATATAAGGCTATTGAAAAAGCTATATTAAATAAGCAGAGTTTTTTATATGAAGAACCGTATTTTCTATTACAAAAAGAAGTCAGTGAAATCGGAAGTTACTTTTCTCTTATTAAGGCGATTGCAGTTGGAAACCATAAGCTATCGGATATTTCAGCAGAGATGGGTGTGAAATCAACAAATATTACGAAGTATCTTAAAGTTTTGATGGATTTAGATTTGGTGGAACGCGAAGTTCCTATTACAGAAGCCAACCCTGAAAAATCGAAGAGAGGTTTATATAAACTGACTGATAACTATATTGCTTTTTGGTTCAAATTTATATACCCATATCGTTCATTTCTTGAGAAAGGAGAGACCGAATTCGTCTTAAATAAAATTAAAAGTGGATTTGTACCGAATTATGTCTCCTATATCTATGAAGATGTGGCGAGAGAAAAGATGTGGGAGTTAAATATGAACAATTTATGGGGATTTAATTTTGATAAATTAGGACGATATTGGGGGAAAGAAACAGGAGAGGTTGATATTGTAGCGATTGATAGTATGGAAAAGAATTTACTTATAGGAGAATGTAAATATACGAAATCGCCGAAAGGATTAGATGTGCTGCACCTATTACAAGAGAAAGGTGAAATACTGAAGGCTATTACGAAATCTGATAATGTTGAATACATTATCTTTAGTACAGGCGGATTTACAAAGGGTTTGTTAGATGAGGTGGCAGTGAATCCTAGGGTAAAAATAATTGATAACATCTAAAACAGTAGTTAGTCGATAAAAGAGGGAGATACCGATGATTTATATAGAAGACTTTAAGAAGAAGTTTGATCAGAAAAAATGGAAATTAGGAAAACAGATTTATACAAGTGGAAGTGTAGAGATTCAGAAGATTGAAGATGGGTATTTTGATAGAGATGATTCTGATATACAAGTAGTTCAAGTAGAAGCAATTGTAAAAACAGAGAAGGGCTTTGTTCAGGTTAGCTTGAGTATGTCGCGGAATAGAATCTATACAGCAGAGTGTAGCTGCACAGAATTTCAGACATCCAATTACTATTATTGGAAAGTAGAGTATTGTAAACATATTGTAGCAGTGTTATTCAAAGCGAGTGAGCAGCTTAATCGAGAGAAGTTTGATTGGTACACAGGATGGAAAGGTCGAGTCCTAATTGATTCATATACAAGAGATGCAGTTGTACAGGTGAAGAATGCACAACTCAAAGAATTGGTAGAGATAGAACCATGCTTGAATATTGTGGATTCGGATTGGTCGGTCTCATTCAAGATAGGATACAATAAGAAATATGTCATTAAGAATGTAACGAATTTCTGCAAGATGGTATTAAATAAAGAACGCTACTCCTATGGAAAAGATTTTGAAATTCTCCATAGCGAGGAAGTATTTAGTGAAAATAGTAAACGCCTACTGAGTTTTATTATGACACGTGTAGAAGAAGCGAAAATGTTATCGGAGAAGCTTCGCTACGGACAAGAGAATCTTTTGCAACGAGAAATTCCTCTGACAAAGCATAATATAGATGAGTTTTTAGGGGAAATGATTGGAGAGAGCATACAGTATGTAATCAATACATATGTGAATCATAAAATCAGAGGTAAGGCAACCATCACTCAGAAGACGCCTAAATTAACCATGGACATTACTCCGGATTATCAACAAGATAGAAGTCTGGAGGGAGTGCGCCTGAAGATGAATGCAGAGAATGTATTTGTGGGGAATAAGGCTACATACCAATTGCTAGATGATACATTATACATAAGTGACGAATCTTATGCTAAAATATTGAATCCATTGCTCAAAGTATTCGTGGAAAGCGAGAAAGAGATAATCAAAATAGGGACTTCCTTAGTACCTAGTTTTTATCACGAAGTATTGCCACAATTAAAAGAAGTGCTCACAGTGAATGAAGTGGGAAAAGAGCGCGTGATGACTGCAATACCAGACAAGGCGGAACTATCTTTTTACTTTGATATTAATGATGAGCAAGCGATTACATGTAAGGTACGAGTGATTTGCGGGGAACAAGAATGCAGTTTTTATAGAGAAGATGAGGCGAAGAAATATTCATATATGTTAGAACAATCGAAGGTGATTGCGATTTTGGATCCATATATAGAGTCTGTAGATGCCATACAAGAACATATGATATTCCATCAAGATGAAGAAACAGTTTTTGAATTTATACAAGAGGGAATTAATCAATTGACAGAGATCGGAGAGGTGCATGTCACAGATAAATTCAAGAATCTGCGAGTAAGAAAAGCCCCTAAGATTTCAATCGGTGTACAATTAAAGAGTGATTTATTAGATTTACAAGTATCCACGGAAGATTTTGATATGCTGGAGCTAGCAGATATTTTGAAATCTTACAAGGCGAAGAAGAAATATCACCGTCTGAAGGACGGAGGTTTCTTAAATATTCAAGATGACAGTGTTAGCCAATTGGCTGAGTTGGTAGAAGGGCTACATTTATCAGCGAAGGAACTTATAGCTGGAAAGGCACATCTACCAGCATATAGAGCCTTGTATATCGATAAGGTGTTCCAAGAGAATCAAGGAATGGAATACGAACGTAATCAAGCATTCAAATCATTGGTTCGAGATTTTAAGTCCATAGAAGAGATGGATTACGAGGTGCCAAGTGAGTTGAAAAATATTTTGAGAAATTATCAAAAGGTGGGATATAGATGGTTGCGTTTGCTTAAGGATTATCAGTTAGGTGGGATACTAGCAGATGATATGGGATTAGGGAAAACGCTGCAGATTATTACCCTATTATTAGCACTTCGACAAGAAAAAGAGAAGGGGACAACCCTAGTGGTTTCGCCAGCATCCCTTGTGTATAACTGGGAGAGTGAATTTGAGAAATTTGCACCGTCTTTGAAAATAGGTGTGGCGGGAGGAACTCCAGCACAGCGTTCAGAAGTGATTGAAAATTATAAGAAATATGACGTGGTCATTACATCTTATGATTTATTGAAACGAGACATTGCAGAGTACCAAGGAAAAAAATTCTTGTTCCAGATTATTGATGAAGCACAATATATTAAGAATCATTCCACACAAGTAGCCAAAAGTGTGAAGATAGTAGAAGCGAAGCATAAACTAGCCTTAACGGGAACACCAATCGAGAATAAATTAAGCGAGTTATGGAGTATCTTCGATTAC
>JAWXVA010000035.1:0-24195 GCA_044425815.1 Eubacteriales bacterium | reverse complement strand
GTCTATATTCTATCTTCTGTTCTACAATGCGACGTGCAAATTTATCAGCATATTCAGGTCCTGTTAACTCTTCGTTGAATGTATGAAGACCGAATCCATTATGTATACATTGATTCAAGATACCACCCAGTTCTTGATCCCGCTCCAAAATCAATATGTTTTCTACCCCTTGTTCTCTGGCTGATAAAGCAGCTGCCAACCCTGCTGGACCACCGCCAATTATAACAATATCATATTGTTCCATATCTTATCCCTCTTTATTGCCCCTCTTTATTATCACTCTTTATTCTTCCCTACTATTAAATGAGATTCCCTACCAGATTTGGTAATGCATGCAATATCCGCCTCTAATTCACGGCTTAATATCTCCATAATTTTCGGGCTACAGAATCCACCTTGACACCTTCCTGCACTCGCTCGAACTCTTCTCTTTACTCCATCTAATGATTTTGCTCCTAGTGGTCTATGGATTGCTTCCAGAATTTCTCCTTCGGAAATCATCTCACAACGACAAATAATATTTGCATATGAAACATCGTTTTGAATGAGACGCTTCCAAGCTTCTCTATCCATTGTTGCTACTCTTGTTAACCCTTTTCTGGTCGCAATATAATCCTCTTTCTTTTCTAATTCTAATTTAGAACTTATGATATCGGCCACCTTACGCCCTATTGCTGGACAACTAGTAAGTCCTGGTGATTCTATTCCTGCACAATCGATAAATCCTTTTGCATCCTCTACTTCTTCTATAATAAATTCATGTCCCTCTTCATGTGCTCGTATTCCTGCAAATGAAGTAATCACTTTTTGTAGCGGCAATTCTTTTATATTTGCAATTCCTTTTTGCATTGACTTTTCTATAATCGTTTCTATTCCTGCTCTGCTAGTCGCTGTGTCGTCCTTATCCTCAATATCATTTGCAGTTGGCCCTACAAGTAGATTTCCATGAACCGTCGGCGTAATTAAGATTCCTTTTCCATATTCATTCGGTAGTGTAAATATTGTATGTTGAACATGGCTTCCTGCTTCTTTATCTAACAACAAATATTCACCACGTCTCGGAATAATATTTATCTTATCTTTGCTAACCATATTATGAAATATATCAGCGTGCACCCCAGCTGCATTCACTATATATTTCGTCTCCACAATGTCTCTATCCGTCTCAACAATCCAACTCACACCATCTTTTGTTGCACCTGAGTTTTTCCGACAAATCCCTAATACTGAAGTATTAAAAACAAATTCAACTCCATTAATCTTAGCATGTTCAGCTAAAGCCAAGTTAAGCTCAAATGGACAGATAATTCCTGCTGTAGGCGCATAAAGCACCGCCTCTGTCTCCTGTTCAAGGTTTGACTCCATTTGGAAAATTCTCTCTTTATCTGTAATAACTTCTAAATCCTTGACCCCATTCAAGATTCCATTTTCATATAGTTCATATAGCTTATCTATCGAATCCGAATTTTTAGCCACGACGATAGATCCGTTCTGAATCCACGGAATATCTAATTCTTCTGCTAATTCTGCCATCATTTTATTTCCAGCGACATTCAACTCTGCCATCAAGGAACCATGTTTCGCGTCATAACCCGCATGAACAATCCCACTATTGGCTTTGGATGTACCGCAGCAAACATCTTCTTCCTTCTCTATAACGCATATTTTAAGCTTATATTTCGATAATTCTCTTGCACATGCAGATCCAGTTACCCCTGCACCGATTATGATAACGTCATACATTGTGTCCCTCCTAGTTACTAGTATTTTCTGCTCTTCCTATATTCTTTAGGTGATACCCCCACTTTTTTCTTAAATATTCTACTAAAATAAAGTGGCGTTTCATATCCAACCAAAATAGATATTTCATTTATATTTAAAGTTGAATTCATTAGTAAGTCTTTGGCTCTTTTCACTCTAATGTCTGTAATATATGCTTTGGGCGTAACGCCTCTGTGTTGTTTAAACTCTCGAATTAACCAACTTACACTGATATTGTACTTTGTAGCATATTCTTGGATTTGTGTTTCTTCTGCAAAATTTCTCTGCATCTCGAGTTCTAGATTTCGAACCATTTTGGTCATTACTTCATTTCCTAATTCTCTAGTGTCTTTTCCACGTTTCATATGAATCAATAACTGTCTGAATAAGTAACCACAACTATCTTGATATCTATCTTCTTTTAACTGAATTTCTTGTATAATATGCTCAATTAACATGCCATAACTCGAACTCACACCAATTTCATATTCGGATAACTCGTAGAATTCATAATCCATTAATATATCATCAACCAAATGGCCAGTTACATGAATCCAGTATACTTCTGGTTTTTCTTTTGCATCATAAATATACTCTTGTCTCTCTCCTGGCTTATATATCACCATAGTCCCTTCATTAACAGTTCTCCATACATTTGAAGTCTTCAATTGAATTTTGCTTTTCGCCACATAAATAACTTGATAATCAACTCTTCCGTCTTTTCGAAATGTGTTCACGCTTAGTTTATCAGATAACCTGTAATATCCTGCGCTAGTGATAAGTAATTCTTTATCAGTAACTGCTACTCCTGATTCATTGTTGTCAAATACATAACCTGATATCATATACATGTTCTATACCTCCTTTAATTTTGTGTCTTATTGTACCATTCTATTTGTAGATAAATCAATTACCATATTTTTCCAGTATCATACTATTTTTCTTCTAAAACTCTTATTAAATATATGGAATTAAAATACGTTATTATACTGCATCCTATAATTGCGTATATTACAATTCCGTATGTCATAGTATACAGATTCCACACCATGCAGAACGGGAAAATACTATTTAATATTACGACTAAAATTGTAGTTGGTAGATATCGTACACTACTATATAATGATGATTTTAATACCCCTACCATAGTCAGTTCTTTTAGTGCTTGTATTGGATAAATATAAGCCATGATTAACCAAAATAAAATTGTTAAAGAAAGGTTGAATATAAACAGCAACACCCACATAGTGCCATTATCTAAATTGAGATTTGAAGCATATACATTGGTTCCTAAGATAATTGCTATAATTGTAGCCAGAATACCTAATATCGTTCCATTTTTGAAATTCCTCTTGAACGCTTTAAAATATCCTCTAACAATATATGATTCTTCATTTTTTACCATTTTCAATGTCATATCGTACAATGCTGTCGTTGCTGCTCCAATCGTAAAAATCGGAATACATGATATAACATATAGAATGTTCAATACTGTCAAATCAAAAATCAATCCCATCAAGGTAAAAAATTTGTTATCTACATTAAATAAATTTCCCATTACATCTCCTTTTCTTGCGTCTTCCTGTGTCTTCTATTGTTAGTCTACAATTTAAATTACAGGGATATATATTTCCATTTCATGAATCCCTCTATTGTTCCAAGCGTAATATGGAATAAGCTGAATATCAATCTCTTTATATTGATCATTTTCTACTTCGCTATATAATGCTTCTGATGAATTTAACATTAAGCGTACTTTCCCATTTAAGACTACAATACCTTGTAGTAACTCTGGTTTATATTCTGGTGTAAACACTGCAGTTTTCTCTACATAAACATCATCGATAGCGCCGTCTGATAAATCAGCACCTTCTAAGCAATACACCACTGGTCCTCGCATAAATGCCACTTGATTTCTCGATGCTTCCACTTTAGCATTTGTTCTGATTTTTCTAACATGCATATCTAACTTAATTGTAATAACATCTCCTTCACAGAAATCTTTTGTTTTATACCATACATAGGATGCTGCTTCTAACCATTTATAGCAGTCCCCATCTCCCCAGTGTGTACTTCCAGCATATTCATCATTAACATCACCTGCTAATATATGAAAGTTACGAAATTGTGCGGAGTTATCTCTATTATTAAGTGCATCATATACCGAATCGATTGTATTCGTAATACACAAATATTCTAATTTATTAAAAAATCCTTCTTCCCATTTAACATCACCGATTCCTACTGGTGTGTAAACTGCATTACTATATGTCTTCTTCATATTTTTAACCTCTTCTTTGAAAAAAAGCACCTCCTATTGCTCTATGTCCAACCGGAGGTGCCTTACTATTTCTTATTACTTCCCGAAATCGTAGACGCTCTTGAGTACGATATCTCCTACCGTTCCTTTTTCTACTTTCACAACTACTGTACCAGCATTCATGTCAAAGTAATTATCTGATAATACCATGTCTGTATCTGTGCAATCGATTTCTACACTCTTTGCAAATGCATCCGCTGTAATTGTAATTACATCACCATTCACTGTTGCTTTCAAATGTGGATTCACAAGATTGTAATGTTTTGGTTGACAGAAGAATACTGTTGAACCTGAAACCCAATCCTCACCTTCATACAAATCATAGCTCATGTAATATTCATGTGCATCTAAATCACTGAAGTCCATCTTGTCAAGCCATACACTTGTTAACGCATCTACTTTAACATCTTCCGTTCCTTCTCTTACAATCTCAGCCTTGCTATTTCTGCTAGCCCATTTAATTGTACCGACGAATTCTTTCATTGTTTCATTCGATACTGAAAGCTTTGCACTTTGCTCTTCCACTCCAAACTGAGCATTCACGTTAGTTCCTTGTGTAATCGTACCTTCTTCACAACAAGAAAGTAACACTGGTGCAAAAAAGCGTTTTGCGTAATAATGTAACGCCTTCCACCTTCCATCATAATCAATTGAAGCCCAAGAAGTTACAGGCCAACAATCATTTACTTGCCAATAAACAGCTCCCATACATCGACCACGATTACGTCTCCAATGTTCTACCCCGTATTTGATTGCTTCTGCTTGTAATAACTGTGACGCATAAATCAAATCTTCAAATTTATTAGGATATAAATATGTATCAGATAAATATGTTAAGATCTTTCCATTTGCAGATTGGTTACGTTGGTGCTTCTCCATGACATAGGAAAATACATTTCGATCTTTCTCTTCTGTAAATGTTTCAACCGTTTTAATACTTGGAAATGACTGAAATCCAAATTCTGATGCGTAGCGGAAATAGTAATTTCGGTAATCGCTGAAAGGCTTATTTCTATGCCATACTTCCCAGTAATGAACATCTCCTTTGTTAAAATCATTGACATCTTCATAGAACCCACCAGATGATGGTGATGAAGGCCAATAAAAACGTTCTGGATCATGCTCTTTCATTACTTTAGGAAATAAATATTGAAACATTTCTAAATAATCAGCTAATTGTTTCTTCGCAATTTTATAAACTCCACGATCTATTAACCATTCCATCTCATTATTACCACACCAAATACCAATTGATGCATGGTGACGAAGACGTTTCACATTATCCACTAATTCTGCTAATATTGTTTCTTCAAATTCATCTGTTAATTCACATACTGTACATGCAACCATGAAGTCTTGCCATACAATCAAACCAAGCTCATCACATATATCAAAGAAGAAATCATCTGGATAGTATCCACCACCCCATACTCTAATAGTGTTGTAATTTGCTCGTACACAATCTTCTAATAACACTCTTGTTCTATCAATATTAACCCTTGAAAGGATATTATCTTCTGGGATATAGTCAGCTCCCATTGAGAAAATTCCGTATCCATTAATTACAAACTCGAATTTTTCGCCCCATTGATCTTTGTCTTTGTTGACACCTAGTGTTCTTAATCCAATTTTACGTGTCCATGTATCTAATAATACTCCATCTACATACACACCTACTTCTACTTCATAAAGATTTTGATCACCATATCCATTTGGCCACCACTTCATTGGATTCTCAATTGATATGTTATCTAATCCTTCAAATGCGAATTTCGCACCAGTTGGATCAATCATATTAACCTTGTAAGTATATTCAACATCTGCTGAAGCATACTTAAGTTCAGGTTCGAATGTTAAATCAACTTTGTTTTCCGAATGATTTTGTTTGATTAATACGCTATCAAAAATTGCTGTATTTGTAGCATACAATGTAACTTTTCTCCAGATTCCTGCATCAGGAAGTCTTGGTCCCCAATCCCAACCATACATATAATGTGCTTTTCTCAAATGACCAAAGCCCATCATTGCATCTTTCATTGAGTCAATAAAGCATTCTTCTTGTGCTTCTTTAATATATTTTACTGGTGAATATATCTTAACCACTAAAGTATTTACTTCTTTTAAAATTGCACCTATAGGTATCTCCCATTCTCTGTGCATATTATTTGCTGCTAAAATTAATTGACCATTTAATGTAACATCTGCTACTGTATCAATCCCATCGAATTTCAGAATTTGGTTATTCATAGATAGCATTTCCGAATCCACTTCAAACTCTAAAGTATATTCGAAATCTCCATCCATAATTGGCAAAACTTTCATTTCGTTGTCTCTCCAATATGGATTTGGAATTTCATTATTTTCATATAATGTATTATATACACTTCCTGGAACTATAGTATCGAATTCTGTTTCGAATCCATCTACTTTTAACTTCCAGTCATTGCTAAGTATCATTTCTTTCATGTTATTCTCCATTTCAATACTTTATTAAGTATACATTTGTATCTTCAATAATAGCAAAAAGGAAGAAAGCATCTTTAATTACATTAATTCACTTTCTTCCTCTAACATTTAATCATCTTAAACGAATATCTTAACTTACAAAACTTACTTACCTAAATCATAAACGCTCTTAATTACAATATCCCCTATTGTCCCTTTTTCGAGTTTCACAACTACTGTCCCTGCATTCATATCAAAATAATTGTCAGAAAGTACCATATCTGTATCTTCGCAATCAATTTCTACACTTTTTGCAAAGGCATCTGCTGTAATTACAATTTCATCGCCATTTACTGTAGCCTGTAAGTGTGGATCCGCAAAATTATAATGCTTTGGTTGACAGAAAAACACGGTTGATCCCGAGATTTTTTCTTCTCCCTCATATAAGTCATAACTCATATAATATTCATGTGCATCTAAATCGCTAAAGTCCATCTTATCAAACCATACACTAGATAACGCATCCACTTTCACTTCTTGCGTCCCTTCTTGAATAACTTCAGCTTTATTATTTCTGATTGCCCACTTTATTGAGCCTGTAAATTCTTTCATTGTTTCATTTGAAACCGAAAGTTTTGCACTTTGCTCTTCCACGCCAAACTGTGCATTTACGTTTGTTCCTTGTGTTATTGTTCCTTCCTCGCAGCATGATAGTAATACTGGTGCAAAGAAACGTTTCGCATAATAATGTAATGCTTTCCATCTACCATCATAGTCTATAGATGCCCAAGAGGTAACAGGCCAACAGTCATTTACTTGCCAATAAATAGCTCCCATACATCTACCACGATAACGTCTCCAATGTTCCACACCATATTTTATCGCTTCTGCTTGCAACAATTGGGAAGCATAAATAAGATCTTCAAAACTATTTGGATATAAATATGTATCAGATAAATATGTTAAAATTTTTCCATTGGCTGATTTATTACGCTGATGTTTTTCCATAATATAAGAGAATACATTTCTATCTTTTTCTTCCGTAAATGTTTTAACTGTCTTTATGCTAGGAAATGATTGGAACCCAAATTCTGAAGCATAGCGGAAGTGATAATTACGATAATCGCTAAATGGTTTGTTTCCATGCCATACTTCCCAATAATGAACATCTCCTTTGTTAAAATCATTTGCATCTTCAAAGAACCCACCTGACGATGGTGATGATGGCCAATAGAATCGCTCTGGATCATGTGCTTTAACTACTTTAGGGAATAAATATTGGAACATTTCCAAATAATCTGCACGCTGTTTGTTTGTAACAACATATTCGCCATGATCTAATAACCACTCATTTTCATTATTACCACACCAAATACCTAGTGATGGATGATGGCGTAATCGCTTCACGTTATCTACTAATTCAGCAAGTAATGTTTCTTCAAATTCTTCTGTCAATTCACAAACCGCACACGCAATCATAAAATCTTGCCATACAACTAATCCAAGTTCATCGCATAAGTCAAAGAAGAAATCATCTGGATAGTATCCACCACCCCATACTCGTATTGTGTTATAATTTGCTTTTACACAATCTTCTAACAATACTCTTGTTCTTTCTTCATTCACACGTGCTAGTATATTATCCTCTGGAATATAATCTGCTCCCATTGAGAAAATACCATATCCATTTACAGTAAATTCGAATTTTTCTCCCCATTCATCTTTGTCACGATTTACGATTAATGTTCTTAGACCTATTTTTCGAGCCCATGTGTCTAATAATATTTCTTGGTTATAAACCTGAACTTCTACCTCATAAAGATTTTGCTCTCCATATCCATTAGGCCACCATTTCATAGGATTTTCGATTGTAATATTTCCTAATGTATCAAATAACGCTTTTTCACCTAATGGATTTGTAATTTCGACTTTATATGTATACTCCATGCCTTCGCATGCATATTTCAAAGTTGGTTCTAACGTTAAATCCACTTGATTTTCTGTGTGGTTTTGTTTAATTAGTACACTATCAAACACTGCTGTATCAGTTGCATAAAGAACAACTTTTCTCCATAGTCCTGCATCAGGAAGTCTTGGACCCCAGTCCCATCCAAACATACAGTATGCTTTACGTAAGTGTGGAAAACCAACCATTGCATCGCTAGAACCATCTGCTACACATACCTTATTTGCTTCTTCGATATATTTGGTAGGTGAGTATAATTTCACTATAAGGAGATTCACTTCTTTTAGAATTTCTCCTACAACTACTTCCCATTCTCTATGCATGTTATTTGCTGATAATATTAATTGATCATTTAATATCACTTCTGCTATTGTATCAATTCCATCAAATTTCAACACTTGATTTTTCTTTGATAATATTTCACTATCAACTGAAAATTCTAACGAATACTCAAAATTCCCATCCATAATTGGCAATACTTCCATTTCATTATCTCGCCAATACGGATCTGGGATTTCTTCATTTTTTATTAACGTATCATATACACTGCCTGGAACTGTGGTGTCGAATTCTTTCTCAAATCCATCTACTTTCAATTTCCAGCCATTATTAAGTATCATTTCTTTCATACTAGTCTCCATTCTCTACTTTAGCCTCGTACTTGCTCTTCCAATCATATGGAAGTAAGTCTTTTAGCCGCACTATAACATTTGTATCTATTAGTACTTCCGCATTTCTATTTTCATCATGTATTTGATTTATAAACTCTCTGCATCTTCCGCATGGAGGTAAAACTCCACCATCCCAATCAACTGCAACGATTTTAAGAATCTTACTATATCCATCTGTTATCATTTGTGCAGCTGCTACCTGCTCTGCACAAAATCCATATGTAACCTCTAAATAATCTTAGAATCGTATAGTATTTTTAAAAAGGAGAAAGTATCGTTAATTAAATTAATCTTACTTTCTCCTATTCTATATTTGCTTAATCATTTACAGATATGACTACCTTTAATGTTGTATCTCTTTCTACCCTGCACATATCTAGGCCTTTCGCAATATCCGAAAATGGTATACGATGTGAAATAATTGGCTCTAAACCAAACTTTCCAGATTCAACCCATTCGATACATTTCTTAATTGATTCTTTCGCACTATCTGCTCCCATTGGTATTGGCATATTCACATTAGCCGCTTCTAATTCTGCTCGTTTATCTTCCCAATCAAATGGAGCGATTCCATATGCGAAAATCTGAGTTTTAGGACTACTTAATGCAATAATATCCTGTATTATATCACCGCCTGTAGCATCTATAATTGCATCTGGACTTCCATCTAACCCTTCTAAAATTCGCTCAATATAGCCTTCCGATTCTGTATCTGCCACAAAATCAGCTCCAACTTCTAGCGATTTATCAAGTCTAAGCTTTCTTCTTCCAACGCCGCAAACTTTAGAAGCTCCCATCATAATAGCAATTCGATGATAAATTAATCCAGCTGGACCTAATCCGTATATGGCTACTTTATCCCCTTTATTAATCAGCGGAGTTCCATCTGCTGCAAATAAAAGTCTTGAAGCCCCAATAACCATTTCCATTATCGCCGCAACATCTTCTGGTACAGATTCATTAATTACACCAACTACAGAACTTGCTGTATCCAATATGACATAATCAGCAAAAGCTTTTCCATTCACTGTCCAATACACTACTCTGTCACCTATATTCATATCTGTCACAGCAGCACCTTTATCTACTATAACTCCACTGCATTCATGCCCGATAATATAAGGAAAACTTGCATTTGGCCAATCTTTCTCTGGCGTATCTGTTGCATATACTTTATTATCTGTTGTATTACAAATCGCTGCTTTTTTAACAAAGACTTTGATTTGCGTATCTTTTATTACATTCGGTTCTTGGATTTCCATAATTTCAAGAGTACAATTTCCTGTTACAACTGCTGCTTTCATTTTGCTCCTCCTAGAATAGGTACTCTAGCTCAATTGCTTTTCCGCCTTGGTTGCTAGATTCTCTCATTTGATCAATAATAAAGTCAATTTTGTGTCCATCTATAACATCTGAACTACCTGCTTCTAAAACGCCTACTTTACAGCTATTCGCGAACGATTGAAGTTCATTTATCCATTGCTCATTACACTCGAAATACTCTGTTTGAGGTCCAGGCATTCCTTTGAACCAACGTGTAACTTGCATTGCTTCGTATCCTTGCCATGAAGGATTATCTACTCTTAAATATCCACGTGTAGCGATTACTTCGATACTTTCGTTCCAACCGCCTCTAAATGGCTCCCATTTTGGTCCTAAATTTTGAACATCTACACGTCCTAGTTTCATATCAATGTCAACACCATCTGCTGTTTCAAGTGTTGCTTTCACATAATAATCTCTGAAATTATCAAAGTCGTATCGCAATTTACAAGCTACAGATTTGATTTCTCCAAAGCAATATCTTAATAAATCTAAATGATGACTTCCTGAATGTGTCAAGAAACCTCCACCAGATAATTTAGCATCACCATGCCATGAACCATTCGGTTGTTTTGCAGAAACTTCTGGTTCAGGAGATGCTGTATAGATACTTGAAGTTACGAATTCAATTTCTCCCATTTCTTCCATGTACTCTTTAATCTTGCGGAATCCAGGATTAAAGCGTTTCATATAAGCTGTTTGAAACATTACATCTTTTTCTTTTACAAGTTCTACTAATTTTTTAGAATCTTCTGGATTCGTGCATAATGGTTTTTCACATAAAATATGTTTCGCTCCCGCCTCTATCGCTGCGACACAACCTTCATAGTGCATATGATTAGGCAGTGCTACAACAATACCATCCAAATCTTTTTCGTTTGCCAATAAGTCTTTGTAATCATAATAGTAAGTTGCACCATATTTCTCACAAGCTTCTTTTGCTTGTGCTTCATCAATTGATGCAATTGCTGCTACTTGCACCTCTTCAATACGGTCAATTCCAAAGAAATGACATTCTGTAATAATACCTGATCCTAAAATACCTAATTTTACCATTTTGTTTTTCTCCAATCGTTTTATTATTTTAGTTAATTATCCTTTTACTCCACTTGTAGCTACTGATTCAATAAACTGTCTTTGTAATACCATATATACAATTACAATTGGTATTGCTGTAAGAGTACAAGACGCCATAATGGCTCCCCAGTTATTCGATTGTACACCTCTATACCTATTAATTGCTACTTGAAGCGTCGCAATTTCATCATGCTGTACTGCAACCATCATTGGCCATAAGAAGTTGTTCCATGACCAAAAGAAATTCGTTAATATAACCGTAGCGAATACTGGTTTCATCATTGGTGTAATAATTTGGGCAAATATTCTAAAATGCCCACTTCCATCTATTCTAGCCGCTTCGATATAATCATTCGGTAGCGTAATCATTCCCTGTCTTAGTAGATAGATAGAAAATGACGTTACTACACTTGGAAGAATCATTCCTGCATAGGTTCCAATCAAGCCATACTTTACGATAAGTGAATATAAAGGCACTATCAAAAGCTGGAATGGTAACATCATAAATGCTAATACTAATGCAAATAATGCTTTCTTACCAGGGAATTTTAATTTTGCTAGTGCATATGCTACCATTCCTGATAGAATTGCATTTAGAATAACAATACTACCTGACACAATCACACTATTCATGAATGATCTAGGTACATCCATCGTGTTAAATACATAGATAAAATGTTCTAACGTAATCGTACTTGGTATCAATTCTGGAGGATATTGTAGAATTTCATTAGATGGTTTTAATGATGAAGACACCATCCAATAGAACGGAAACATCGCTCCAATTGCTCCAATAATCAATATTATGTATATCAAAATTCGTTCAATAATTCTCTTATTTTTCTTATTCATCGTCCCCTCCTTAATCCGTATCGCGCTTGAATATTTTATTTTCTACAATACTTACAATGATAATGAGAAGACTTACAACTACACCTATTGTGGATGCATAACTCAAGTCATAATATGTAAATCCTTGTTCATACAGTAACAAAACCATCGTGGTCGAACTTCCTTGCGGTCCCCCCGACGTCATTATATACGGCTCACTAAAAATCTGGAATGCCCAAATTGTCGCCATAGTTATACAAAATACTACCGTAGGATTCAAAAGCGGTAATTTTATCTTCAAAAAGATATCTCTACGAGTAGCGCCATCTATTTCTGCTGCTTCTACATAATCTCTTGAAATACTTTGGTATGCAGCCAAAAATATTACTGTGTAGTAACCTATATCCATCCATGCCTTTACAAGAGATACCGACAACATCGATAACGATGCACTTGTGAGCCATGGCAATCCTTCAAATCCTATTATTTCGATAAAGTAATTTATTAAACCACTTGATGTCTGTAACATCCATTTCCATATAATAGAAACAACTACAGATCCTATAACTATTGGAAGGAAGTAGATACCTCGAAACAAATTTCTCCCTCTAAATTTTCCATTCAAAAGACTTGCTATAAACATCCCTCCTAGAATAGATGTCGGTATTTGAACCACAAAGTATATCATCGAATTCTTAACTGATTGCCAAAATTCATCATCTTGGAATAAACGAATATAATTATCGAATCCTATAAACTCGTCAAAAGAGTTTGTTATCATGTTCCACTCTGCAACACTACCTGCTATTGCCATAATCGTTGGGTATATCATAAAAGCCGAACAAAACACTATATATGGTAATATAAATAAAATAGCGACTTTATCCCATCTCTCCTTCTTAGTAGATACTACTGGGACTTTTTTCATCTACACTTCACCTCTTCTCGTATATTTCCCTTTAAAAATAAGGCGGGCGTACTATTCTACGCCCTTACCTCTTATTGATTAATTATTTCTATTCTGCTGCTAATATCTCATTAACCCCTTCAACAGCTTCCGCTAGTGCTTCTGCCCCCGTAACTTCAGGTTCGTATGCCAAAGAAATTATCGCTTTTTGTAATGGATCCATGATATCACAAATCAATGCTGAATTAACATCTACAATCGTACCATTTGAACTATCTTCAACATATTGAATAAATTGATCGCCATAGCTATCAAACACTTCTGTAAATGCTGGGTTATTAATTGAATCTACATAACATGGCATTTCACCTGTAGCCGCAAAGTCTAACGCACTTTCTTCTTCAGATAAGATAAATTTCAAGAATTCCCAAGAAGCTCTACGTACTCTGTCTTTTTCTTCGCCATCTTCTAATGATAGCTCATCAAAGATACATAAATTTCTAACGAATGTATATGTTGAATATCCTTCTCCATCACTATCATCTGGTACTAACATAGGACCTGTAGCGAAGTTAAAGTCTGAAGCTGCGTCTGTCGTAATTGTTTTAAACACATCCGAACCGCCTAGTGTACTAGCAGTTTGTCCGATTAAGAATGGATCTGAATCATACTCTTCTATTAATGCCCATCCTTCATCAAAGATTGTATCAAAGAACTCATACATTTCAAGCCCACCTTCTGTATCTACTGCTGCTGATACTCCATCATCGCTTACAAGATCTGCGTTCCCCTCTGCTGCCACATAATATGCCAAAGCATTGGTTCCCCATCTCCACCAAACATCAGTAATATTTGGAGCGATTGCCCATACTTTTGCACTTGCATCTGTTACTGCTTCACACATAGCATAGTATTCAGAATATGTAGTAGGTACTTCTGTAATTCCTGCCGCATTTAAGATATCCATATTGTAGTACATACAATATGAAGAGTTATACCAAGAAATAGAATATGTATTACCATCTGTCCATGTATAATTATAGCTTGGTTCGAACTGTGCATAGAACTCTTCAAAATCTGGGAAATTATTTAGTGGGTATAACAAATCATTTGATACATACCAAATATCTTCAAAGTTTACTGATTGATGGATATTAGAGTTTGTTCCTGCATTTACATACTGCATCAACATTTCATTATCTGAGAACTGTGCTGCTGTACTACCTTCTACTGTGATATTAGGATACAATTCCATAAATCGTTCAATTTGTTCTTCTCCTAAGGCAATACGTTCTGGAGTTTCATAATACCAATAACGAATTGTTGTTTGTGGCATATCAGAAATATCTTCTGCTGTAATCCAATCAATATCTCCTGAATCTTCTGTCGTTGCTGTTGTTGCTTCTGTTGTTGCTTCTGTTGTTGATGTTGTTGAATCACTACTTCCACCACATCCCGAGAGCATTCCTAGTACCATCGTAGTACTTAGTAATAATGCGATTACTCTTTGTCTTTTTTTCATTTCTTTTCCTCCTTTTTAATTGTGTTGCATCAATTAGTGAGCTGATTATTTCTTTTTTTAGTACTGATTGATTGCTCTGCTATTTAATCATCTCTATACTATTTAGAATTTTCTTCCCCAAATTCTTTCTTGTCAGAAATGAAGAACCATAGCGCTTAATTGTATTTGCAACTCCCTTTTATGTTTTATATGATAACTCAAATAAATTATCGAATCCATGCACAAAATGATACTATCCTTTCATTTTTTTATACTTTTTTCACATTCTATACACATTTTTAATATTTTTATTAGTTTATTTGTCCAACTAGCCGCTTTATTTCCATCATCTTTCAGCTATTTTATATGGATTTTTTCGATATGTACTTTTTCGATATTTTATCTCACAAAAAAAGCGCCTTTTTCAGGCGCCTTTTAGTTTTAATTTTGTGCACAAAATTCTACAAACGATTTTGCATCTTCAATATGATTTGAATTTGAGATAATACTAACAACTACCTCACCCTCAAATTCAAAGTATTTTCTCAGTGTCGAATCTTCATCCACATAGAGTCCTATCGGAATAGGCTCTTCCATATCTTCTGCAATTTTAGGGTCGATATCGATCGTATCCTCTATAAATTGAGCCTTTTCTTCTGTGTCATCATATTGTTGTATTTTCAAATTGTCAGCATAACAGATTTCACCTACATAATTCGACAACTCTTCCTCACTAAAACATTCATTCAAATCCAAGAAAAAATCATTGTAGTACATGTTTTTATATGTTGTAATATCCATTGCTACAACATCTAACTGTTGCGTACTGATTAAAATAACAAGTTTCTGCTGATTATCAGTTTGATTAGCATCAGGTTCATCATAATCAATAAAAAAAGAACTATCAATTATCAAATTATACAAAGAGGTATCAATTTCCAAAGATTCAATGATTTTCTCTTTAAATTCACTGTTGTTCACATCTTCTGATTGTGCATTAATAAATAGCGCATATAAGGCAGTTTCCGTTTGTGAATTCATCTGCAATACAGTATTTGCAATAAACACCCCAACAAAAACAATCATTACTACAATTGCTTTATAATATCTCCAGAAATTTTCTATTTTTTTCTTAGTTAATGTTTTTTTAATTCCATCTATTTTTTCGCCAAACAAATCAGTGCTCCTTTTCACAGCTATCCATCACATATATCCAAGTTACTAATTATAGTCTCCTCTGCATTCTCGCACAATATCAATCATATCTAGATACTTTTCAGCAGGTACATATGTAGGAATTGAGTTACCTGTTCCTATTGCAAATCCCCCCTGGTTTTTACACTTTTCTATAATATTTATAATGTATGCTCGTAATTCTCCTTTCGATGCACTGCAGATAACATCCACATCTACTCCACCAAAATTTCCTATTTTATCCCCATAGCGTTCTACCCACTCAGAGAATGGCGCTATTTGATCTTCATTCGAATGTTTTGCATTAATTCCAACTTCCTCTATTAATTCATCCATTATTCCAAAGATATTACCGCATGAATGAAGCAGAAATGGTTTGTCATAACTATGAACAAGATCCACAACACGCTTGTATTGAGGACAAATCAAATTTTTAATATCTGCTGTACTTAATAAGGTATTACTCTTATATCCTAAATCATCACCAAAACGAAGTACACAATAGATGTCTCCGAATTCTTTCATAAATCTTTGCCAGATTTGATAATAGATTTCTCCTACCTTTTGAAATAGTTCTTCGTATAATTCTTCATCATCTGCAGATATATAACATAGTCCTTCATAGCCTGTCACGTTCTGCACACATTCAAATATGCCATATCCCACACCACCGATTGCCATCATTCCTTCTGGCATCTCTTCTCTAAGCACTCTATAATACTTACTATATTGTTCAAAAAACTTATCCGGAATCTCATCCCATGGATATGCGTCAAATTCCTCTCGCGTCTGTATCGCTGGAGTAATGTGGCTGTTAAGTAGCGAACCACCATTTGGCATTATCTCTGCTACTCCACGCTCAAATGTAACTACATCATAACCATTATCCCTAAAGAAGTTACAGTACAGACGGAAGAATTCGTGCAAATCTTCTTCATTCCCATTGTGTAATGACCCCATATCTACATCTAGAATTTCACCTATTTTCCTAATATCCACATTATGTTCATACAATGGAATTCGTTTGCATTCTCGATTCCATGCACTATCTACAATGTTTCTATAATCTGGTTGGAACATATCATACCTCCTTTGAATATTCGCCTTATGCTATTTTTGTATGATAACAAATATTAAATAGAGGTACAATACACAAAATGATACCATTCTGGTAGTTTTCTGTCTATTTTTTCGGATTCATAGGTATTTCCATGTTATTTATGCCTTCACAAATATGTGCTTTTTTCTTCTGTGGATCTTACTTTACTGTTCCAGACTATTGGCATTCAGCAAGAAATCATATACACTCATCACAAGAATTCCTACTTCATTGTAACTTGGAGCAGGGGTGTCTTTTGTGATAATCATTTTTTTGAAAGAATCATCAATCCTCACAAGGGATCGCTGCTCTTGTTCCATTTTTTCAGCTGTTGGCATCGAATAAGCAGACTGTATATAGTATCGCTTAGAGCCTTTATTACATACAAAATCCACCTCTAGCTGTTTCCGCATCATTTTACCTACCGAATCTCTCTGTTGGATTGTTACAACTCCAACATCCACATTATAACCTCTAGTAAGCAATTCATTATAAATGACATTTTCCATTGTATGAGTTTCTTCCAACTGTCGGAAGTTAATTCGTGCATTTCTAAGTCCAATATCAGAAAAGTAATACTTCTTTGGTGATCCAATGTATTTTCTTCCTTTAATATCATATCGATGTGCCGCTGTTATCAAAAAAGAATCGCAAAGGTAATCAAGGTAATTATTGATTGTTTTATCACTAATGGTTACCTGTTTAACTGATTTAAATGTATCTTCCAATTTTCTTGGATTGGTAAGGGAGCCAATCGCTGATGAAAGAATATTCAGTAGTTCTTCCAGCTCCGCGCGGTTCTTCACCTTATGCCTGCCAATAATATCATTGATATAAGTTTCCGCGAAAATATTTTTGAGATATTCTATTTTCTGCTCAGAATTTTGAAGTTGCACTACATTAGGCAATCCTCCATATAAAATATACTCATGCCATGCGTCATATTTATTTCCATCATAAACTGACATAAATTCAGAAAATGACAGAGGATTCATGTGCATTTCATCACCACGTCCACGGAACTCTGTAATGATATCCTTGGATAAAAACTTAGCATTACTTCCTGTTACATATACATCTACATTTGGAATTCTCATCAGTCCGTTCAGAACCGCTTCAAACTGTCCCAACAACTGTATTTCATCAAGGATAATGTAATATTGTTCTTTATCCACAATTTGCTCTTTGATGAAAGGATACAATATTTCCGGATCACAATATTTAATATTTTCAAAAGAATCGAATGCCACTTCGATGATATGATCTGCATTTACATTATTCTCAATAAGGTAATCCTTAAACAGATTGAATAGAAGATATGATTTTCCACATCTTCTCATTCCAGTAACCACCTTAATCAGTCCATTATGTTCTTTTGCAATCAGCTTGTTCAAGTAATAATCTCGCTTAATTTTCATTTCTCCACTCCTCACTTTCGCTTCATGTAGCATTTATGTGTAATTACATTATCCTTTATATCAAGAAAATGTCAATCTCTATTACGCATTTTTGCTTCATGAAGCATTTTCATTACCCAGAGCATTCATTTTTTGAGTGTTTTTAATCCTTCAAAGCCGTTATCGGCACCACATATACCCCATCCGGCCGCCTATATGCTGCATTCGACAAGCCACAAATCACGCATAATTGAGTTGGTGGCATTCCCCCATTTTCCTCGATTACTCTCTTTATCTTAAGTAGATTCTGAGCCCCACTTTCTATCTGATTTGCACCTAGTTTGATTTCAAATGCATGCCATGTGCCATCTGGAAATTCTATTACTGTATCGATTTCATTATTATTATAGTCTTGGTAATGGTATAAATGCGCTCCAAATGATTCTGCATATATTTTCAAATCTCTTTCACAAAGTGATTCGAATAAAAATCCTAATGTTTCTAAATCACCGATTAATTTTTCTGGTGTGACTTTTAATAACGCACATGCTAATGATGGGTCTACAAAATGACGCTTTTCAGACTGTTTAATTCTTACTGAAGAACGTATACTAGGTGAGAATGGTGGCTGGTTATCTGTCAAAAACAATCGCTTAAATATGTCTAAGTATACTTGTACCGTTTCTATATCGATATCTTCGTCATCTATCGCTTTCACATCTGCTTTTATTTTTTTATTCGTGACAGTTGTACTTTCATTTCTTGCCAATGATTGTAACAATCGCATCATCTTACTAGTATCCCTTTTCACTCCATCCATCCGATAAACATCATCCATAATGACAGCAGTTAAATATTCAATAGGCAACCATCCTATTCTAGATTTCTCTACCTCTAAGTTACCAGGCCATCCACCACGTATAATAAACTTTATAATATCTTTAATATCCACTTCACCTGTCATCGCTGCAATCGCTTCCCCTTTGCATAAATCTTGTAATGAAACTTTTCCCGAAGAATCTCCTGATTCGTATAATGACATCGGGCGCATGTGCAGCTTTGCAATTCTTCCTGCCCCACTATGCATAATACCCTTGTGATTAGGTGTGGATGAACCTGTTAATATAAATTGTCCTTTTTCTGATGTTTGATCAACCGTATATCTTACAGCATCCCAAATCATAGGCACCTCTTGCCATTCATCAATAAGACGCGGATTTTCTCCTTCTAGTACCAGCGCAGGTGACATCTCAGCCAATTGTCTATTTTGGAAATTCCCTGTCGGGTCTCCTATAAATATTTGGCTGTTACTATGATACGCTGAAGACCATGTCTTACCACACCATTTAGGTCCCTCTATGCACACAGCTCCAAAAATTTCTAAATATTCACCTATTCTTTTATCCATAATACGTTCTCTATAGTTTCCGTTAGTCATTTCTACACCTTCTTTCTTCCCTAATCATACTATATCCAGTCATATTTTTCAACACTAACCAGTTATATTTGCTTTTTTCAACCAGATTTATTTATTTATTTCATCCAGATGGATTTCTATATTTCAACCAGTCGTATTTTTATAACTCAACCAGTCACATTTCCTTTTTCTTTTCGCTACTTATTAATAGTATCTCCTTTTATTTTATTTTCAGACAAAAAATCACCACCAAAGCTCCACGCTCTGGTGATGATTCTCTTTTTTCTATCCTACTGTATTTACTCTTGCGAGTGCTTTCTTAAGTGCCGCTTCTGCTCTTCTTACATCTGTGTCACCTGTTTTTGCTTGAATGCGTTCTTCCGCTCGCTTCGCTGCTGCTTTCGCTCTATCCACATCGATTTCATCTGGCCATTGTGCATCTTCTGCCATGACCGTGATTTTCTCTTTTTGAATTTCCACAAAACCACCCAAGACAGCGCATTTCTTGTACTCTTCTTGGTTGTGTAGTACCATCACGCATGGCTCTAGTATTGTAGTCAGCGGGATATGATTCTTGTATACCCCCATTTCTCCGATTACACTCGTGAATTCCACAAATGTAACTGGTGCTCTATAGAACATTTCATCTGGTGATATAATTTCTAATTCAAATGTTTCTCTATTTTCTGCCATAGGACTCCCTCCTATTTCACGCGTGCTAATACATCGTCGATGTTACCCGCATTTAAGAAATGTCCTTCTGGAATGCTATCATGCTTTCCTTCTAAGATTTCTCTAAAGCCTTGAATAGTCTCTGTAATCGGTACGTAGCGTCCTTCTAATCCTGTGAATTGCGTTGCCACATGAAATGGTTGTGATAAGAAACGTTGTACCTTTCTTGCACGTGCTACTACGATTTTATCTTCTTCTGATAACTCGTCCATACCTAGAATTGCGATAATATCTTGTAATTCTTTGTATTTCTGAAGAATCTCTTGTACTCCACGAGCCACTTCGTAATGTTCATCCCCTACGATATGTGGGCTAAGAATTCTCGATGATGATTCTAGTGGATCTACCGCTGGGTAGATACCTAATTCTGTAATAGAACGTGACAATACTGTCTTCGCATCCAAGTGAGCAAATGTTGTCGCTGGTGCTGGGTCAGTTAAGTCATCGGCTGGTACATATACTGCTTGAACTGATGTGATTGATCCGTTCTTAGTTGAAGTAATACGTTCTTGAAGCGCACCCATCTCTGTCTGTAGTGTAGGTTGGTAACCTACGGCTGAAGGCATACGTCCAAGCAATGCCGATACTTCGGAACCTGCTTGTGTAAAACGGAAAATATTATCAATGAATAATAATACGTCTTTTCCTGATCTGTCACGGAAGTATTCTGCCATTGTTAGTCCTGTAAGTCCAACACGCATACGTGCTCCAGGTGGCTCATTCATTTGACCAAATACCATGGCTGTTTTCTCAATAACTCCTGATTCTTTCATCTCATAGTAAAGGTCATTTCCTTCACGTGTTCTTTCGCCTACACCTGTGAATACTGAATACCCACCGTGCTCTGTAGCGATATTTGTAATAAGCTCTTGGATGAGTACTGTTTTACCTACCCCAGCACCACCGAAAAGACCGATTTTACCACCTTTTTGGTAAGGGCAAAGTAAGTCAACTACTTTAATTCCCGTCTCTAGCATTTCTGATTCTGTAGCTTGTTCTTCGAATGCTGGAGCTTTTCTATGAATTGGCAAGTATTCTACATCTGTTGGAGCATCGATTTCATCGATTGGATCTCCAAGCACATTGAAAATACGGCCAAGTGTTTTCTCGCCTACCGGTACAGTAATCGGTGCTCCTGTAGCAACCGCATCCATTCCACGTACTAGACCATCTGTAGCACCCATCGCGATACATTTCACCGTATCATCACCTAGATGTTGCGCTACTTCCACAACCAATTTTTCGCCATTTTTTCTTGTAATATTAACAGCATCATTGATCTCTGGAAGATTTCCTTGAGTAAATTTGATATCAAGTACGGCTCCGATAATTTGAGTGATTTTACCTATATTTCTATCTGCCATCGTTTCCTCCTAGTTTATTGCTTCCGCACCTGCGATAATCTCTGTAAGCTCTTGAGTAATCGCTCCTTGGCGGGCTCTATTATATTTCAATGCTAAATCATTAATCATTTCATCAGCATTATTTGTTGCATTATCCATTGCTGCCATTCTGGCACCATTTTCACTTGCAACCGCTTCTACAAATGCACCATAAAGAAGACTTGCGATATACTTTGGAACTAATAAATCAATCGCCTCTTCCGCGCTTGGTTCAAAGTTCATCGGTGTAATATCTTTCATCGAATCTTCTGTCTTGTCTCCAGCCTCATCATTCACTTCCACTGGTAACAATTTCATTAGCGTAGGGACATGACTTACTGTATTCTTGAAGAATGTATAAGCCAAATATATCTCATCAATTTCACCATTTGCGAAATCCTCTAATAATTGTTTGCTAATCATCTGTGCGTCTGAATACATTGGATCTTCGATGATATCTGAGTAGTTCTGCACCACTTGATATCCCTTAGATGCCAATCCATCTGCACCTTTTTTCCCTACTGCATAGATACATAATTCTTCTTTTTTCCACTGGCTACCTGTGATTAATTTCGTAATGTTCGAATTATATCCACCTGCCAAACCTCTATTAGAAGTTACTACTACAACCCCTATTTTCTTTGTATCTCTTGCTTGTAAATAAGGATGCTGTATTGCACCTGAACTGGATAGTATCGAAGCCACAGTTTCATACATACGATTAAAATATGCTTTTGAATTTTCAGCTCGTGTTCTTGCTTTTTGTAGTTTAACGGTCGAAACAAGTTTCATGGCTTTTGTAATCTGTTGCGTACTAGAAATACTGACTCTACGTCGCTTTATATCTCTCATTGTTGCCATGAGTTATTCCTCCTACTTGGAATTCTACTTGAATTCTTTTTTACATTCTTCAATCGCTTTTACAAGTGCCACTTCCGTTTCATCTGAGATTACTTTCTCAGCCTTGATTATCTCTGGAATCTCTGGATATTTTGTCTTGATAAATTCAAATAATGCTTTTTCAAAACGAAGTACATCTTCAATCTCGATATCAAGTAAGAATTTTCTTGTAGCTGCGTAAATAATAATAACTTGGAACTCAACTGGCATTGGCTCGTATTGTGCCTGTTTCAACATCTCACGAATACGTGCACCTTGTGCAAGACGTTCTGTTGTCTCTGCATCTAGTTCTGAACCAAATTGTGCAAATGATGCTAATTCTCTATATTGAGCTAAGTCAATACGGATAGGACCTGCAATCTTCTTCATTGCCTTAATCTGCGCAGAACCTCCAACACGTGATACCGATAGACCAGCGTTGATAGCTGGACGGAATCCTGAGTTGAACATCTCTGATTCTAGGTAAATCTGACCATCTGTAATAGAAATTACATTTGTAGGGATATATGCTGATACGTCACCAGCTTGTGTTTCAATAATAGGTAATGCTGTTAATGAACCACCACCTAATTTATCTGAAAGTCTAGCTGCTCTCTCTAATAATCTTGAGTGCAAATAGAATACATCTCCTGGATAAGCCTCACGACCTGGTGGACGACGAAGTAATAATGACAGTGTACGATATGCTGTAGCATGTTTCGATAAATCATCATATACGATTAATACGTCTTCTCCATTTTCCATCCACTCTTCTCCAATGGCACACCCTGAATAAGGTACGATGTATTGAAGTGGTGCAAGTTCACTAGCTGTAGATGCAACTACTGTTGTATAATCCATAGCGCCGTACTCTTGTAAAGTCTGTACAAGATTCGCTACTGTAGAAGCTTTTTGACCTATAGCTACGTAGATACATTTTACATTTTGTCCTTTTTGGTTAATGATTGTATCAATTGCAACTGCTGTCTTACCTGTCTCTCTATCTCCGATAATTAACTCTCTTTGTCCTCTTCCGATTGGAACCATAGAGTCAATCGCTTTAATACCTGTTTGAAGTGGAGTATCTACGGATTTACGTGCGATAACTCCTGATGCTACTCTTTCAATCTCTCTATATTTTGTTGCCTGAATAGGACCTTTCCCGTCAATAGGTTGTCCTAATGCATTTACAACACGACCTAACATGCAATCGCCAACTGGAACTTCTACTACACGTCCAGTAGTCTTAACTGTATCTCCTTCATTAATGTTCTTGTGATCTCCTAGGAGAAC
>JAWXVA010000158.1:0-4415 GCA_044425815.1 Eubacteriales bacterium | reverse complement strand
CAAAAAAATCATCGTTTTTAAGGAAAAATTATGTTTCGAATGGTGTTGGTTCAGCTTGAATATTATAGAAGCGGTGTTATAATGAAAAACAGAATGGTTATGAGGAGGTACAGGTGTGGTGAAAAAAGAGCAGATAGAGATGCAAGAAGTCTTGAAATTTGCGGTAGAGATGGGGCGCGTATTATTAAAAAATGGTGCGGAAATTTTCAGGGTTGAAGAAACAATCGCACATGTGTGTCATTATTATAATATAGAAGGAGTCCACTCGTTTATTCTGAGTAATGGAATTTTTGTGACGGCAGAAAACGAAGGAGAAGAAGTATTTGCAAGGGTGCAACACGTACCACTTTCAGCGCCACACTTTGGAATAGTAGATGGAGTAAATAACTTGTCGCGGGAGATTTGTGAGGGAAAAATATCTTTTGTAGATGCAAAGATTAAATTGGAATCAATTGCGGTACGCCCAGCAAAAAAATCATACTTTAGAATCATAGCAGCAGCGCTTGGTAGCGCATGCTTTTGTTATTTAGTAGACGCTACGGTGGTAGATTGCTTCAAGACATTTGGAATAGGAATTCTTTTAAATATATTTGTTATATTTTGTGAACGACATAGGTTGTCTAAAATGATTGTAAATACAGTTGGTGGTGGAATTGTTACAGTATTAGCACTTTGTATTTGTCGAGAAGGAGGCGAAATAGTCAATGCTAGCTTAGACAAAGTGATTATTGGTTCTATCTTCAGTTTGGTACCAGGATTTGCATTTGTAAATTCGATTCGCGACATAGCAAATAGTGATATCTTATCAGGAGTTGTAAAAATGATTGATGCGCTATTAGGTTTTGTATATATAGCAATAGGAGTAGGAACGATTCTCTCTATATATGGAGGGATGTTTGGAGGGATTAACATATGATAGAATTTATAATAATAAATGTATTGTGCTCTGCTGTTGGGACTATTTCATTTGCAGTTTTATATAATGTGCCGAAGCAATATTATGTAGGGTGCGGTATTACAGGCGCAGCGGGTTGGCTTATGTATTGTCTAATAGTAGGGAATGATGGATCTATTACAATGGCTTCATTTTGGGGAACGGTATTAGTTGTATTAATGTCCAGAGTATTAGCAGTATATATGAAATGTCCGATTACAATATTCTTGGTTTCTGGAATTTTCCCATTGATACCTGGTTCGAGTGTATACTATACAGCGTATTATATTGTAATGAATGAATTATCAGAAGCAGCGCTGAAAGGGATTTTAGCTTTAAAAATAGCATTTGCTATCTCGCTGGCAATTGTATTTGTAGTGTCGATTCCGAAGCAATGGTTTGTATGGGAAAGTCTAATGCGAAAATTAAATAAATAAATTTTACACTTTAAAGCGATAAAGTGGTTGACACTATGAATGGAAGTGTATACAATACAAGAAGTTATATAATAGAAGAAGTCATAAAAATACAAGCTAGCATAGACTAGGTGATAATAGCGACTAAAGGAGAGAGAGACATGATTATAGTATTAAAAGCAAGAACGCAACAAGCGGATATTGATAAAACAATTGCGAGAATTAAAGCAAAAGGATTAGATACACATGTAGTAACGGGAGAAGGTAAAACAATTATTGGATGTATCGGAGATACATCTAGGATAGACGCAAAATTATTCGAGGTAAGTGAACATGTTGAAAAAGTAATGCATGTACAAGAACCTTATAAATTAGCAAGTTGTGCGTTCCATCCTGAAAGCACTATTATAGATGTTGCTGGTGTGAAAATAGGTGGTGGAAACATGGCAGTGATTGCAGGGCCTTGTTCGATAGAATCGAAAGAACAAGTACTTGAGATTGCAAAAGCAGCGAAGGCGTCTGGTGCAAATCTACTGAGAGGTGGGGCATTTAAGCCTAGAACAAGTCCTTATAGCTTCCAAGGTATGGGGGAAGAAGGATTAGATATTTTATGTGAAGTAAGAGAAGAAACAGGAATGCCTATAGTGTCGGAACTTATGTCTACAGACTATATCGATGTATTCAATGAACGTGTAGATTTAGTGCAAATTGGTGCAAGAAACATGCAGAATTTTGATTTGCTTAAGCAATTAGGAAGAATGAACAAGCCGATTTTATTAAAAAGAGGTTTGAATGCGACTTACGAAGAGTGGCTAATGTCAGCAGAGTATATTATGGCGTCAGGTAATGAAAACGTAATTCTTTGTGAACGAGGAATCCGTACATTTGAAACATATACAAGAAACACATTAGACCTACAAGCAATTCCAGTGTTGCGCAAAATGACACATTTACCAATCGTGATTGATCCTAGTCATGCAGGCGGAAAATGGTGGTTAGTAGAGCCAATGGCTTGCGCAGCGATTGCAGCGGGAACAGATGGACTTATGATTGAAGTTCACAATGATCCTGAATGCGCTTGGTGTGACGGAGCACAATCTCTAAAACCAGAGAAATTTGAAGCAATGATGAAAAAAGTAGTGGGAATCGCAGAAATTATGGGCAAAGAATTTCCAGTATCGAAATAAGCATAAAATGCTTAGCATATAAATGGACAAATCTAATTAGAAAGAGGGAGTAAACATGAGCAAATTAGAAATAAATTTAGGAATCAATAGTTATCCGATATATATAGAAGAAAATATCCTAGGTAGTGTATTAGAATATATCGCCCCAGTCTTTCGTGGCAAAAAAATTATGATTGTGTCGGATAGTAATGTATTTCCTATTTATGGAGAAATGATTACAAAACAAATGGAAGAAAAATATGAATGTTGTTCCCATGTATTTACAGCAGGAGAACAATCAAAACATCTTGGTGTAGTACAAGAGGTGTACACATCCTTAATTGAGAATAATTTTTCACGTACAGATTTAATCATTGCACTAGGTGGTGGAGTAGTAGGAGATTTAGCAGGATTTGTAGCAGCTACATATCTTAGAGGAATTTCATACATTCAAATTCCTACTACACTATTGGCACAAGTAGATTCTTCGGTAGGGGGAAAAGTAGCAGTGGATCTTCCACAAGGGAAAAATATGGTCGGGAATTTTTATCATCCGAAGATGGTATTTATTGATCCTAAAGTACTTGAAAGCTTAACAGAGCGCTATTTCAGAGATGGAATGGGCGAAGTAATCAAATATGGTTGTATTCAAAGTGAAAGTTTATTCAAAAAATTGAAAAACATAAAAGATAAAGAAGAATTGATGCAGAAAATTGGAGACATTATCTATGAGTGTATCGACTGTAAGCGTATTGTAGTAGAAGAAGATGAACGAGATACCGGCAGCAGAATGATTTTGAATTTTGGTCACACACTCGGTCATGCAGTGGAACAATATTATGGTTATGCGCGAGAAAGTCATGGAGAAGCAGTCGCCATTGGAATGTATGAGATTATGAAAATCGCAGAAGAAGCAGGGGTGACTGAACCTGGTATGGCGCAAGAAATCAAAGACCTACTAGTACAATATGGCTTGCCATTCGCATGTGATGTGGATAGAAATTTATTGTTACAAGCAATACAAAAAGACAAGAAAAATTTATCTGGTTCGTTGAATATCATTTTGTTGAGCCGTATTGGCGAAGCATGTATTTACAAAACAGAAGCAGAATTTTTCAAGGCATAGATTGTCAGAAGAAACAAGGATTGAAAGTAATCTTGAACAGATAGAAAGAGGAACAGGAATGAGTGGAAGATTAGAAAATAAGGTAGCAATTGTAACTGGTGCTGGAAAAGGAATTGGGAAAGAAACAGCACTCATGCTAGCAGAAGATGGAGCTACAGTCATTGCGGTATCAAGAACCAAGGCAGATTTAGATCAAGTGGTTTGTGAGATTGAAGCAGCGGGAGGAGCAGCATTAGCAGTTCCGACGGATTTGACAGAAGGTGAACAAGTACAAGCAATGGTAGATACGGTGATGTCGGCATATGGACGCATTGATATTTTGATTAATAACGCAGGTGGCTACCCAAAAGAAATCTACAATAATATAGAACATCAAGCAATACGCATTTGGGAATGGACGGAAGAGCAGTGGGATCAAATTATAAAAACTAACTTGAAATCAATATTTCTTTGCATTAATAAAGTTGTTCCAATTATGATTGCACAACAATCTGGAGACATTGTGAGTGTTTCGTCTCGTATGGGGAGAATTGCATCACAAATGGGTGGATATGCAGTAGCAAAAGGTGGAATTGTAACATTGACGAAGACTTGCGGAATTCAACTACAAGAGTATGGAATCAAGGTTAATTGTGTAGCACCAGGTATCGTAGACACACCAGGACAACGCGTATACAATCACTCGGTAGGAGCAGATGATGTGAAAATGGGAGATGCGAAAGATGTACCAAAAGCAATCCGTTACTTACTTTTAGATTCGCCGGCGAATATGA
>JAWXVA010000157.1:0-4419 GCA_044425815.1 Eubacteriales bacterium | reverse complement strand
CGGAATTGGTATTACACAAGATATTAATGAAGTAGCAGACCAAGCATTAATCGATACACTTGCTAATGGTGTTTATGAATCAACAGAATTAAATGGCGCAATGACATTCTTCCCAGTTGTTGTTCAACCAACAGCTATGTTATATCGTGTAGACCGTTTTGAAGAATTAGGACTTGAAATTCCAGAAACATGGGAAGAATTCTACGAAGTTTGTGAAGCTTTAACTCGTGATACAGATGGAGATGGCGTTACTGATGAATGGGCATTCTCAATGGTAGGAGAAAATGGTTCAAGTGGTCAAGGAAGATACTTATCATACTTATGGAGCAATGGATATGATGTAGTATATGAAGAAGATGGCGTATGGAAAACAGATATAACAGCTGATGACACGGAATTCCTAGAAGTATTCTCACTATGGACTGATTTAAATGAAGATGGTTTAGTACCAGTGGGGATTACAGAAGTAGATTATTCAACAGCAGCAAACTACTTTGCTATGGGTTATACAAGTTTATTTATGACAGGATCTAATGCACTTGGTGTTGCTTACACAAGTAATCCTGACTTAGAAGGACTTGTTGGATCGTTTACACTTCCAGGCAGTGCAGCAGGAACACAATTAGGAACAGAAGGTTACGGAATGAGTGCTTACGCAACAGATGCAGAAAAAGAAGCAGCTATGGCATTCTTAGAGTACTTCTTGACAAATGACGAAGACATGAACTTCTGGAATGCAAGTGGTAAAATCCCAGCAACAACAGAAGGACAAGAAGTTGATTATATCCAAGAATCTGACTATGCAGGTTACATCCAACAAATCGAAGATGGTTGTTTAGATACTTGTACATTTGAAGGATTAAGCGGACTTAAGAGTGTATTAGGAGATGCTTATTCAGCAGTATTCAGCGGTGAAAAAGATAATCAAGCAGCGATTGAGGAATTAGTTTCAGATATAGATGAACTATTGGCAGATTACAATTAAGAATATTGATAAAGGTGCTATATGAAAAAAAATAAAATTTCTACAAGGATAGACTTACAACAACAATCTATTACAGGATATCTGTTCGTGTTTCCAATTGTGTTTTTATTGGTAGGCTTGATTATTTATCCAATGATATATGGTATTTACATAAGCTTTTTTAATACGAACTTGGTTAATAGATGGGATTTTGTTGGACTACAGTATTATATAAGTGCAATTACAGATTCGGATTTTTATGGTTCAGTAGGACGTACCTTTATCTTTATGGTGTTGGTAGTGGCAGGGCATTTCTTTATAGGAATGCTCCTGGCAACACTATTGAACCGTGATTTTAGAGGACGAACAGGTTTTAGGGTATTATTTACAATGCCATGGTTTTTGCCAGAAGCTGTAGTTGCGTTGTTGTTTTCATGGATTTTGAACCCGCTATACGGAGTGTTGAACCATGTTCTAGTGAGTTTGGGAGTAATAGAAACGAATCTTTCCTGGTTAGGAAATAAAGACTATGCATTTATTACAGTAGTATTAATTTGCATATGGAAAGGATTTCCACTTGTAATGACAATGGTACTTGCAGGGTTACAGGGAATCGCGACAGATTACTACGAAGCAGCACGAATTGATGGTGCATCTGCATGGCAGAGCTTTAAAAGTATAACAATACCTATGTTGCGCCCGATTTTAAAGACGGTACTGATACTGGATAGTGTATGGTGGTTCAAGCAGTATACGCTCGTTTATACAATGACTTCTGGAGGACCCGGAACAACGACGAGTTTAGTTAGTTTGAGTATTTACAGTACAGCATTTAATGATTTACGTTTTGGGAAAGGTGCTGCTTGGGGAGTAATTGTATTTGGTATCTGTTATTTGATTAGTTTAGTGTATAAGGTGGTGCTTAAAGATAATGATTAAAAATCCAAGAACAAAGAAAAAATTAGTATCTATAACATGTTATTCTATCTTAATTTTATTAGCGGCATTTATTGTTATACCTATTATGTGGATGGTGTTAACATCATTTAAAACAGAAGCACAGACTTATAGTTCAGACTTTTCGTGGTTGCCAAATCCATTTACGTTAGAAGCGTATGAAAAGTTTTTTCAAATATATAATTTTGGGAAAATGACTTTAAATAGTATGGTGACATGTGCAGGATCTGTAATAATATGTACAAGTTGTGCAGCGCTGGCAGGATACGGTGTAACGAGATTTAAGTTTACAGGACGAAAACAATTGATGGAATTTCTCTTAATAACTCAAATGTTTCCAAGCGTTATGCTAGTTGTTCCTTTTTATGCAATCTTATCAAAAGTTGGTATGACAAATAGTTTGTTTGGTTTGATTATTGTTTATTCAGCTACGAATGTAGCATTTAGTACATGGATGCTAGTATCCTATTTTAAAACAATACCAATTGAACTTGATGAAGCAGCTAAAATAGATGGAGCGGGTAGCTTTAGAATTTTTTGGAGTGTAGTATTACCACTAGTAATACCAGGGTTAGCAGCGGTAGCGCTGTTTGTACTTTTTCATTGTTGGAATGAATACATGTATTCATCGGTTTTGATTTCATCGGATAATTTTAAAACGTTAACGGTAGGTATTATTTCGTTGAATACGCAGGATCAAGTGAAGTGGAATGATTTAATGGCGGCAGCTACATTTTCGACATTACCACTTTCTATATTGTTTGTATGCTTCCAAAATTATTTTATAGCTGGTATGACAGGTGGTGCAGTGAAAAGCTAATATATGAGACATGATAGAGAGAAATAGGAGGAAAAGGATGAGTAAGATATTAATTCGTGATATTAAAACATTTATTACTTCTCCACGTGGAAAGAACTTGGTAGTAGTTAAAGTTGAAACATCAGAACCGGATTTATATGGTTATGGATGTGCGACATTTACATGGAGATGTAAGGCTGTAGTTACGGCAATAGAAGAGTATCTACGACCAGCAATGATTGGACGAGATGTTGACAATATAGAGGACTTATGGCAGTCGATGATGTATAGTTCATACTGGAGAAATGGACCAGTATTGAATAATGCAATTTCAGGAATTGATGAAGCGTTGTGGGACATCAAAGGAAAAATTGCGAATCTTCCTCTTTATAGCCTACTAGGTGGGAAATGCCGTGGAGGTATAGCGGCATATAAACACTGTGATGGAAGCAGTGTTGAGGAAGTTATTGAAAATATTCAAGCTACGCATGAAGAAGGATTCAAATACATAAGATGTCAGATGGGAACATATGGTGGGAATTATAATGGGAAAATCCAGACAATTCAGAAACCAGATGGAGCTCTAGATGGAGCATATTATCATCCGAAGATGTATATGAAGAGCGTTGTTAATCTATTAGATAAAGTGCGTGATAATGTAGGCTGGGATGTAGAATTATTACACGATGTACACGAAAGATTATCATTAGCGGACACGCTTCAATTTGCAAAAGAACTAGAACAATTTAAATTATTTTTCTTAGAGGATTGTTTGCAACCAGAGCAATCGACATATTTTAAATATTTAAGAGAACAAACAGCAGTTCCATTAGCAATGGGAGAATTATTCTCACATCCATTGGAATGGAAGATGATTGTACAGAATCAATGGATTGATTTTGTTAGAGCACATATTAGTGATATTGGTGGATTGACTCCGGCACGTAAGTTAGCACATTTTTGTGAAAGCTATGGAGTGAAAACAGCATGGCATGGGCCGCCAGATCTTTCACCAATAGGCGCAACTGTTCAATTCCATTTAGATTATGCGAGTCCAAACTTTGGTATTCAAGAGTATACACCATTTTCAGAAGCGGAAAGAGAAGTATTCCCAGGCACACCATATGTAAAAGATGGATATATCTATCTTGATGGTGACAAACCAGGAATAGGTGTTGACTTTGATGAGAAAGCGGCACTTAAATATCCACATATAGAAATGGATCATGGCTGGATGTATCCAAGATTACCTGATGGAACACCAACGTGTCCATAGTAAGAAATAATATAATGAAAGGTGTTGAATCATAGTAGCTATGACCAACGCCTTTTTTGGGTTAATAGATGCAAGTGGAAGTAATGATTAGGGATTATATGGTTAGCAATTGACGCAAAGAAAAAGGAGAAAAAATGAAGATTACAAAATTAGAGATGTTTCATGTAGAGCCGAGATGGATGTTTTTGAAAATATCGACAGATGAGGGTATTTGTGGGTGGGGCGAGCCTGTATTAGAGGGAAGAAGTACGGTAGTGGAAGAAGCTGTAAATGTATTATCTAATTATATCATTGGAAAAGATCCTTTTGACATAGAACATTTATGGCAATATATGTATCGAGGAGGCTTTTATCGGGGTGGAGCTATACTGTGTAGTGCAATTAGCGGAATTGAACAAGCGTTATGGGATATCAAAGGGAAGG
>JAWXVA010000034.1:1636-24407 GCA_044425815.1 Eubacteriales bacterium | reverse complement strand
CTGCATCACTGCTAAGCAGCTCTGCTTTTTCTGAAAAATTTCAGGGTTCGTTGTTTATTGTTCAATTATCAATGTTCTGTTTTTGCTGTACTCGCTTCAGCGGGTCAGCTATAATAGAATAACATATGTATCAAGTTGTGTCAACAAGTTTTTTTGTTTTTCTATTTACTATTTCGCCGTCTTGCGTCAGCTAGATTATAATATCATTTAGCGTCGCAATATGTCAATGCTTTTTTTCACTTTTTTTCACTTTTTATTTGTCCCGATTTTGCATACGCAATATCATGTAATCATGGCATTTTCTCATACTATATCATGTAACCATTCAATTATTTTTTTCTATTCTTTCTATAATGTATTTCCTTTTCTAATTGACACATAAGATCCACAATTCTATACTTATTTCATATATTAAATACTTTTACATGGAGGCAATGAACATGAATACAAGAATGTTTGGAAAAACAAATGTAGCGATATCTGAAATCGGATTAGGCACATGGCAATTAGGTACACGATGGGGCGACGAATTTAATGAAGTTGAAGCGCAGAGAATTCTTCAAATCGCTTACGAGCAAGGAATTAATTTTATAGATACTGCTGATGTCTACAATGGTGGTTTGAGCGAGAAGGCGATTGGCGAATTTATCAAGGACAAAAAAGACGACTTCTATATAGTAACAAAAGCTGGTCGTTATTTAAATCCTCATATTGATGAACAGTACACCATTGAAAATATTGAAGGGTTTGTTGATAGTAGTTTATCAAGACTTGGTGTAGAAAAACTTGATATGGTTTTACTTCACTGCCCACCAAGCTCTGTATATAGAAAAGACTCTCTTTTTACCGGCCTTGATAAAATGAAGCTTTCAGGCAAAATTGCGAATTATGGAGTTAGTATCGAAAAAGTTAACGAAGGTATCGCTGCGATGGATTATGATATTGCTGGAATAGAAGTTATTTTCAATATGTTTCGTCTCAAACCTTTGGATGAATTATTTACATTAACCAAGAAAAACGATATCGGTGTTATCGCCAGAGTGCCTCTTGCCAGCGGATTGCTTACTGGTCGTTATGACAAAACCACTTCCTTCGGTGAGGGCGATCACCGTACTTTCAATCGCGATGGTGCAGCATTTGATAAAGGCGAAACTTTCTCTGGTGTTGATTACAACTTAGGACTAACTGCTGTCGAAGAATTAAAGAAACTCTTTGGAACTAACGATTTGATTCCCCATGCGCTTCGTTGGATTCTTATGCATGATGCCGTAAGCGTTGTTATCCCTGGTGCAAGTAAAGCATCACAAGTTATTTCTAATGTCCGTGCGGCAGAGATTGATGCATTGACACCTATACAGATGAAAGGTGTTCAAGATATTTACGAAAAATATATTCGAAATGATGTACACCCTAATTGGTAAGAAAGTAGGTGATTTTTATGGTTACTCAACTCAATCTACAAAAAGTCAAAGAAACCGCAGACGATGTTTTCCGAAACGGATTCACTTGTGGTGAAACAGTAGTTTTCACCTTGAATAAAGAATATGAACTTGGTTTACCTGACAGTGTTATTTCACTAGCATCTGGGTTTCCTTTTGGTTTTGGAGATGGCGGTAATTTATGTGGTGCCGTAGCTGGCGCCACCATGATGTTAGGTCATGTTTTTGGACGTTCAACACCTGGAGATCCCAAATTCCAGAAATGCCTTGATGTTACCAGAGAGTTAAATGAATATATAATTTCCAATAAGCAAACTGTTATCTGCCCTGATTATATCAAAGACTATGAATTTGCAACTCCTGAAAGAAAAGATGTTTGTTCCGATTTATTATTTACTGTTATCGATGCATTTGCAATGATTATGGAACGTGAATATAATGTAACGACCATTCGGTAAAAAGCATATTATATACAAAACAAAAAGGATCGCAAGTATATTATGCAATTACAAATTATTCTTCGGCGACTAAGGAAACCTTCTGTTATTGCAAGCCTTAGCTCTCAGATATTAATGTTAATTATGTTATTTGGTGTAGAAATTGATACTACTCTAGCAACTAGTATTATCACGAATGTTACCTCTATTTTAGTAATTCTCGGGATTTTATCTAATCCCGACTCTAAGCACAAGGATTACCGTGATGATATTTCGCTTTGCACCAAGTGCGGTGGTATGACGCAGCACGTGCAAATTGGCGAAAATATGATTTGTAATATCTGTGGATGTTCGAGCACCTCTGAGGTTACAACCTAAACCGCAATGTTTTTATGGTGAGATTATACGTGTTTTTCACAATAATTTAGTAATGCAAAAATAAATAGGTGCATATACTGCAACGTAGCACTTAATGTTTCTTATTTAAAGGAGGTCTTCCCTATGGGTATGCCAGTTATCACTACTAGTCAAACGTCTCGTTATGATGCAGTTACAGATATTATTCAATCTGTCGCACTCGAGCAAGCAGCTCTATCGCACATTTTAAATGCAGAAGGCGAGAAGCTTCAATGCATGATTGCTTCTGACTGTACTACTCCCGATCAAATTCTTGCGACCAATAGCTCTGTCCGTTCTATGGTTGACAGTGTCGCAAAGCTAGAAATGATTCTACAATACAAATTATCACTTTTCGAAGATTGTTTATGCGACAACTGCGAACTTGTAAAAAAGAAGAAAGAACCTCGCGGAAATTGTCACCATGCCTGCGAAGACTAGACTATAGTTAAAATCAACTACATTTCCTATTTTTTTCAATGAATACTAAATGAGAGACTATATTGTATGAACGTATTAATCAGTTCATATTTATACTAGTCTCTCCGTTATTATCATGGGATTCGTTTACAGAGTTCACGAAATTCCTGATCAAATGCTTTATACTCTTTGTAAAATGCTACAAAGCATCTATCTAGTTGTTTCTCATTTTTCTCATATTCATCTTTTCTTTTCTCTAACTCCTTTTGCTTTTCTATGAGCACAGGTTTTTTCCCTTCCCAATTAGGAGATAATTTATAACGCTCCCCTACTTCTCTTACTATATTAGTAAAATTGATAATTTCATTTGCAAGTGGTGCTCGTACTGTTTCTAATTGCGAGGCAGCTATGTCTAATTCCTTTTTTCTTGCAACAATTTCTCGCATTCGATTTTTAATTGCAAGATAACTTAAGTGAAAGAGTTCTTTATCTTTTTTCTGAAGATACTGCAATTCTTCCATTTCAAGCATGGACAATAAGCGCTGTTTTGCTACTAGGCTTTCAAAATCATCGGAACGAAGGTATTCTTCTACACTGTCATATGTCTTATTCCATACCGCGTCTAACAAGTCCTCCCCTAATTCTTTCAAATTATTATATAGTGCGCTTGATGGTTGCATAATCGGTTGCTGCACAATTACTTCCTCAGTCTCTGGCTCCTTATTCTTTCTTCTCTTGAAATAGTCTAATACACCCATAATCTCCTCCTAATCTTTAACCACTAAAGTATTTTATGTGCCAACTATAATCTTCATTCTTATTTATGATTCAAATCAAAGAAAAGCGGAAACTCTTACCTTTGTTGTGAATATGATATAGAGTAAAAATTATTATACGTTGCTCATTTCTTTTGCTAGGAGGTATTTATATGGCTAATTTAGTTACGCTAGTAGATCGTACTACTGGTAATTTTCAAGATGTTTTTATTTATACAATTAACGCTAGTTTCAATGGTATTCAAGATACGATCGAAACTGCACAAATCAAGATATTATTCCCATCTTTTCTAACTGTCTATCTCGGCGATGTTCGAGATCCTATTAAAAATGTTACGCAAGAAATATTATCCAATGGAACCCTCTATACTTTCGACTTCGGCTCTATTACGGACCTAGGAATTGCAGTGCGCTTTGGCGTAGGGGTTGTATTTTCACCTACTACAGCCTCTGAAACTACCACTATTATCGCTCCTGTTCTTTGGATAAATGGAAATTCGTACTTGAGCTCTCTTAGTGAACCAATTACACTTTTGGCTGTTCCTCAATTTATTGTCACCCAGGAATTAATCATTCCCAAGGTAGCACCTACTACAAACGGACTAGCCTATTATCGTGTGACACTCCAGAATTATGGTGATACAGGTGCCGCAATTGAAGATATAGAAATCACTTGCCGCAGTAATGAATTACTACAAGTTGATGCTGATTATGAAATCATCGGAAAGGATATCTCTAGTAGCGGTTTTGAAGATATTTCTCAAGATGGTGTACTAGGTTCTGTAATCGATAATTCTGTTTTCTTCTATATAAAGTCATTCCATGGAGAATCTTACGAATTTATCTTTCGTGCATACGTAGATAGTACCGCTCCTCTCAATAAAGATTTAACTTCTACATTCACTTGGATTTCCAATCAGGAGAACGAGCAAGTGGCGACTGTGAATACTCCCATTTCAGATTCGATATATAACACTGGCTTCTCTCTTTACGGTCCTGATTATGCTCTCCCAAACAATTTTATTAATTACGAAGCTACTTTTTCCAATGAAGGAAATCAAAATCTTGATAATGCCCGCTTCACAATTACATTACCAGAAAATATTGACTTCTATTCATTTACCACTGGAGCTTATGCTCTTTACAATATTGAGACTGCTCTGAATCTAGAATATTCTATTTCTTATACTACTAACACAGGTCGCACCGAAACCTTCGGAATATTTAACACAGATACGAACACCACGATTGCACTTGACGAGATAATCCCCACAAATGACACGCTTATATCCCTCACTTGGGAATTCACTATTTTTCCTGTCGGATTTGTAACAAAAATTTCTCCGTGCTTTGACGGTATTATTAACGAATCAATTACCCTCGGATCTATGCTCCTATGTGTATTTGACATTTCCTATTATGCTAATAATATTGCCAGTAGCAATCGGACTAATTGCGCTACTATGATTCAAGATATATGCGTGCTTACTCCTACATTTTCATCTTCTAATGGTACTACACCAATAAAACCAGGTGAAATGATACGGTATACTATCGGTGCAAATTGTAGAAATTCTAGACTTAGTACTCCTTTTTTTGTATTTTTACTCCCAAAAGAATTGATGTATGTTGGTAATGTTGGTATATCTGTAAACGAGTATTTCGATACTGGAATTTCTGTTCTTGCTCCCGAACCAATTGTTATCCCTAATTATAATGAGAATTCTGACACCTTAATCTCTTTTTCTTTTATCGATGCATACCAACTTGATTTCACCCAAAAATCACGCATTAGAATTTCCTTTGATGCGCAAGTTCTTACTAGTGCACGAGGCGAATTTTCTACCTATTTCCTATTAAACACTATTCAAAGTTCTGGTCAAGTGGCTTCTAATCGCAATTCTTACACAGATTCTGAAGAACGTTTTAGCAGTTCCTCTAACCTTGAAAAACGTTTTGATGCTTATGCTAAAAGTAGTACGCTCACCACTACCATTCTTTTCTTCTTGAGTATTTCTAGTCGCAAAGAAGTGAAAGGATTTCTCGATAATGATTTTATCAACGCTACTGCTTTGGCCTCAACCATGGAAGGAGAAGAGGTCTTCTATAAAATCACACTTGAAAATACTGGGAATGCAGCTTTAGATACGATTGAAATTATTGACATTCTACCGCATTTACAAGATAAGGGAATTATAGAAACCACAATTTCTCGAAACAGTGAATTTCCTCTGGTTCTTACCAGCGAGCTTTCTGTTCTCCATACCAATACCAACGATTCGGATACTACGTTAGATTATGATATTTATTATTCCACCAGTACAGACCCTAAACGCTTCGGAAATAGTTTTGATGTCATTGGTAGCGACGAAAATTGGTCTCTCGATGTTCCTGATGCTCTGAATTCCATCCGCTCTTTACGTATCATTACAAAAGGGCAAAAGCTTCACCCAGATGAAACATTAACTTTATTATTTAAGACAATTGTCCCTCATGGCGTTTCTTCTAATTCCATTGCATGGAATTCCTTTGCTGCAGATATCACTTATACCGATACACAAGGTCGTCCGCAGCATCTTCTTGCAATTGAGCCTGACAAGGTAGGCGTAAAAGTATTACCACCTGATAATACGAAGGGATATATTTCTGGTTTCGTCTTCTGGGATAAATATAAGGACGATTGCTATCATGATAAAACCCAACTCATTTCTGCCACCAATGATATCGGTGTCGTTCTTTATAACAAGCATGGAATTCCTTTACGCGCTACAGTTACTAGTACTACCATGGATGGTCGTTCCGGTTATTATACGTTCTCTAATTTGGAACTCGCGCAATATTATGTGCGCTTCTTTATCGACGATACATTATATGTCTACAGCAAATACAGCCGTGTTAACAGCTATGGAATCACGCCGCTTATCGATTTAACGCTCATCCCATTTCAAGATACTATACTTGCAAGTATCTACTCAAGAAGAGACAAATACATTGATACTATCTTAGAAGTGAATCATGGTAGTCAGCAACTTATTCGAAATGTTATCTATAATCAGATGCTTCTAACCATGAAGCAAGAAGATGTAACCGCTTTGACGTTCAAAGAAAAAGATTAATTTTTATCAATATAACTGATTAATTTATCCACTACTCCTTTTCATCTCACTATGTTAATATAGCAATATTAAACAGTATTTTTGATTTATTTTATCTAAACATAAAGGGAGATTACTATGAAAAATTACGAAAAATATGACAGATTTTATTTTATGCCGCCTACTGTTTGCAACGATTGGGTGAAGAAAGATTTCATTGATAAGCCACCTATCTGGTGTAGTGTGGACTTGCGTGATGGGAATCAGGCCCTTGTAGAGCCTATGAGTCTTGATGAAAAGGTCGAGTTTTTTAAACTGCTTGTCAAAGTAGGTTTCAAGGAAATCGAAGTAGGTTTTCCTGCTGCCTCAGAAACAGAATATCAGTTTCTTCGAACAATCATTGAAGAAGGAATGATTCCTAATGATGTAACGATTCAAGTTCTTACACAGGCTCGCGCGCATATTATTAAACGAACCTTCGAAGCACTGAAAGGCGCCCCACGCGCTGTCGTTCATCTTTACAATTCCACATCCGTAGCACAACGAGAGCAAGTATTCCGAAAATCAAAAGAAGAAGTAAAACAAATTGCAGTTGACGGAGCTATGTTATTAAATAAATTAGCAGCAGAGACGGATGGCAATTTTATTTTCCAATATAGTCCTGAAAGTTTCCCAGGAACAGAAGTCGATTATGCATTGGACGTATGTAACGCCGTTCTTGATGTATGGAAACCTTGCCCTGATAGAAAAGCAATTATTAATATTCCAACTACTGTTGAAAATGCCATGCCACACGTATTTGCTAGTCAGGTGGAATACATGAGCAAGAACCTTTCTTATCGTGACAACGTTATCCTTTGTCTTCATCCTCATAACGACCGAGGATGCGGCGTATGCGATGCTGAACTTGGTATCTTAGCTGGTGCGGATAGAATTGAGGGAACCTTATTTGGAAATGGGGAACGTACTGGAAATGCAGATATTATTACAATTGCTATGAATATGTTCTCCCATGGAGTAGATCCTCAATTGGATTTTTCGAACATTAGAGAACTTCGTGAAGTGTATGAACGCCTGACACGCATGCACGTATATGAGCGCCAACCTTATGCGGGAGACTTTGTATTCACAGCATTTTCTGGTTCACATCAAGATGCCATTGCGAAAGGATTTACACATCGTGATAATAATAAAGACGAAAAATGGACCGTTCCATATCTTCCTATAGATCCACAAGATGTGGGTAGAAGTTATGATTCTGACGTCATTCGTATTAACAGTCAATCTGGAAAAGGTGGGGTTAACTACATCTTAAAGCAAAGTTATGGAATCAATCTTCCGGATAAGATGAAAGAAGAAGTCGGCTACTGTGTAAAAGATGTATCAGACAAAGCCCACAAAGAATTAACACCTGACGTTGTATATCGTATCTTTGAAGACCAATACATTACAGCTCACGATTTATTTCATGTAGATGAATGCCATTACAAACAAGGAGACGGTATTCTTGCTCAAGCTACGATTCATTATGCCGAAGAGGCTCGTGTGATCAATGGCATTGGAAATGGGCGTCTCGATTCTGTTAGCAACGCTATCAAACAATTCTTTGATATTAGCTACGAATTGAATTTCTACGAAGAGCATTCTCTCACTCGCGGTTCTTCTTCAAAAGCAATTGCATATGTAGGAATCATCTGCAACCAAAAGCATTATTGGGGTGTTGGGATTGATGCAGATATTATCAAAGCGTCTGTAAATGCGCTAGTTGTAGCTGTAAATAAAATCGAAGAATTGCAAAAATTCCAAGGTGCAAAGGATGCTAGATTGCTAGAAATCATGAATTATATTCATGCAAATTATTCTAGTGTTACACTGGAAGATTTGTCCGAAACATTCTTCCTATCGAAGCCGTATCTTTCGAAATATATTAAAGAAAAATCAGGGCAAACGTATGGAGATATTGTTAAAAATATTCGCCTCAAGAAGGCAAAAGCATTATTAAAGGGCGGAAATATGACTGTCGAAAATATTTCTATCTCTATTGGTTACCAAAATGTAGAACACTTTAACCGTTTATTCAAGAAAACTTATCATATGACACCTGTGCAATTTCGAAATAAAAACTAATAGGAATCACTTTCCAAATGATTCACAAAAAATCGAGGCAAACTCTTCAGAATTTGCCTCGGTTTTTTATTTTACTTTCTATCTTGAGGTAAATGAAATCAAGAAGCTCTTGACATTCCTGACATAATATTACTTCGTTTTCTTTGGTATCTTTTTCTTTCTGTCTCTTTTCTTACATTTCTTCTAGCATAATTCTCCAATTTGTATTCTACGTTTTAGTTCTAATATATTCGCATGTATTTTATCGATGATAACTTTGAATTCTTCATCGCTTTTCCCACTAGGATCTTCCAATCCCCAATCTTCTCTATGCGAGCAAGGGAGCATTGGACAAGCCACATTACACCCCATTGTAATTACAATATCTACTTCTGGTATGTCCGCTAACAACTTTGAGTGCTGAGATTCTTCCATATCTATCTTGTAAATGTCTTTCATAAGCCTTACTGCATCTTGATTAATCTGAGCTTTTAATTCTGTCCCAGCAGAATAACTTTCGAATACATCGTGAGCCAATGATTTCCCTAGCGCTTCCGCCATCTGGCTTCTGCAAGAATTGTGCACGCATATAAATGCTACTTTTTTCATATTATCTGTCTCCTGTCTATATAACTATTATCTTTCTGCCTTATCATTAACTTAAGATAGTAATTATACTATTGATTTGTAATTAACTCAAGCTTCCTTCCCTGATTTCTTCCTATTTTTATAACAGTTCAGCCTAAATTCCAAAAAAATATTATTAAACCAACCAGTAGTTGCTACAGATGCTACTGTTATTACTGTGAATGGAAAAACTCACATTTCTTCTATAATCGGATTCACTGTTTGGGAACCAATGTTATAAACAGCCTGTTATGCTATTTTACTGTCTAAGCTTCTACTGGTTCTTCTTCCGCTACTTCTGGTTCAGGCTCTGGTGTTGGTTCTGGTTCCACCACTGCTGCCTGTTCTGCACGAACTTGTAATGCAAGTTCCATTGTATCTTCCATTTTCATACCAATCAACATTTGGTTCTTGATTACATCACGAAGCATCTTCTTAGCAGAAGTATTTACTTCCATAATCTGCTCAATAGATGCTGCACCTTCTGCTGTTTCAAGTGTTCCTAATGCGAACTGAATCTTTTCTGCTTCTGCATTGACGATATGAGCTAAACTTAATTCTTCCATACCTATAGATGAAAGGATAATGTTAAGAGCATCGTCTCTTGTAACATCAATCGATGGATTGATATTAGGTATTGTAGGCATTGACATAATAAATAGTCTCCTTTTCTTAGTTGCGATTGACACGACTTCTTATAAAAAATCTCTATCAACCTAGATTTGAGGTTACTATTTATCATATGCACAAAAGGGATGAAAATTGAAAGAATTATCAATTTTCATCCCTTGCTAAACTATTTATTTCATTTTTCAACTTTATCTTCTATTTACACATTTCGTATACTTTAACGATTTCTTCTTTCGTGATTGGACGTGGTCCCGAAGTTGTATTTGGTTCGCTTCCTGGGAACATTCTCACTACATCATCTGCCATTCTCTCGAATTGATCATCTGGAATTCCTACATCCGAAAGTGTTAGGAATGCGCCTGACTCTTTGAACCATTTCGTCACTTCTACCGAAAGCATTTTCGCTGCTTTGTTATCATCTGCTTCCACTACTCCGAAACATCTTCTAGCAAGTTTTGCCCAGCGAGCTGGCATTACGTCTGACATTAATTCTAAGTAAGCTGGCATTACAACTGTCATACCGCGTCCATGAGCTAAATCATAGATACCGCTTAGTGGCATTTCAATTGAATGCATTGGAATACATCCTAATCGTCCTAATGCTTGAAGTCCTGACCATCCAAAGATTGAACAGAGTGCAATTTGTCCGCGTACTTCAATATTTTTAGGATCTTCTAATACTTTAGCAAAGTTTTCTTTTAATGTAAGAATCATCGCTTCTGTCATTCTATCTGCAAATTCCGACTCATCATGACTTGATAGGTAGTGTTCAATTAAATGTGAGAAAATGTCAAGACTGCAGTCTTTTGTAAGTGAAAGTGGTACTGATGTTAATAGTACTGGATCTACAATTGCTACTTTAGGGTATCTGTATGGAGAACGTGAGAAACTTTTCTCTCCTGTTTCTGCATTAGTTAATACGCCACCTGCATTACATTCTGATCCAGATGCTGAAATAGTAGGAATTGAGATGATTGGAAATGCGCCTGTATATTCTCTAGGTACACGATCACCAAGTACTACATAATCCCAAGCTTTTCCACCTGAAAATCCAGTTGCTGCAATATACTTACATCCATCAATTACGCTACCGCCACCAAGTGCTACTACAAAGTCACATCCTTCTGCTTTGAACATTTCGATTGCACTATCAATTGTATGTGCCTTTGGATTTGGCTCAATACCTGTGAATGTTACAAATTCAATTCCTGCGTCTGAAAGTGATTTCTCTACTGTGTCAATGATTGGATCTAAGAATCCGCCTCTTTCATAAGTTGCAATCATTGCTTTTTTACCATATTTTGTCGATATAGCTCCTAGTTCGCTGATGCGACCTTCGCCATAAACTAATTCTGTCGGGAAATTCCAATTAAAATTATTCATTGTATACTCCTTTTTATTAAAAACTGTGAATATTTACTTATTTAGTATACTGTATTTTCTATAGAATTTCTAGTGTAAAACGAACTTTTTTCGTATTTACAGATATTATTCGCATATGCGTATTATCTTCTTGCGTTATTCCTATTGTTTGAAGGTGCCATTTGGAAGAAATTTCCCATTCCGCCACTTGTAAGTCCCGCTGTTGGATCGATTTCATTTCCATCAGCATCCACAATAGTTCCACCTGTGTAAGTCACTTCTCCTGACACATCTACACTGCCATCACCACCTGAATATATTGGGTCACAATCTATCACAATCGTTCCACCTTCAATAGTCAAATCTCCGTTAGAATCAAGTCCGTCCCCTACACTACTCAAATAAATTTCGCCACCTGTTATATGAAGTAATCCGTAAGATTCTGTAGCATTAATAGCATCATCATACACATTGACTTCTATTGCTCCGCCATTTAGATAAATATAACACGCTTCGATTCCTTCATATGCTTCTTCTATCACTAATTCCACATCATTTATTGTCAAATTATTTTCTGCATGCACTGCATCGTCTCCTGATAAGATATGTATCTTCCCACCATTTATGGTCATATCACAATCTGCATGTAACGCATCTTCGTATGAGGATATGTACATATCACCACCATTGATTTCTATATTACATGCCTTGATACATTTCATGCTATTTTCTAGCGTATCCGTTACCTTCTGCGTATTTCCTGCGCCTTCTCCTACGGTAATATCATTCAATACTTCTACAAATCCACCACCACTGTAAATAGAGAATTCCCCGCCATCTATCTGTATCATACTTGACGAAGAGATAGCGTCTTCTTCTGACTCTATATTGAATTTTCCATCTGCAATATAGATATAGCCTTTTTCGTAATCATCCTCATTCTCTGCTTTCATTCCATCCTTACCACTTACAATCGTAAAGTCTGCATTTGCAATACGGATGCTGTCATTAGCATTAATCCCATGACTTCCAGCTGAAATAATATACGTACCGTCTATAAATACCACATCATCTTTCCCAACGATTCCATGCCCATATTCTGAATAGATTTCTAAAGAACCTGTACCTAAAAATGAAATATCACTCTTCGAAAATATGGTTCCATCGATGTTCGTATCATCTTCATTTACGAATTCACCTGTTGTCGTCAGCTTATTCGTACTGCCCTCTGCCAAGACAACAAATACTTTGTCCGCCTCCATTAAGTATAAAGCCGCCGATGAGCTAGAAGTTACATCCACGCCATCCAAAACTAAAAACACCTTTTCCGACTCTTCAACATCTACGACAATCTGTCCGTCACTTATCGTCCCCGATAGAATATATGTCCCTTCCTTATCAATGGTCACGCTTTCTCCTGTTAAGGCTATGCTCGTCGCTGATGCTGTATCGTAGATAAATGTCAATTCATTATTTGTAAACATTTCTTCAATAGCTAGGGATGATATTACTTCTGTTGGGTCTACCACTACCTCTTCTTCACTAGAAACTTGTTCATTAATCCCTGATGTATTCTCTTCCGTAGTATCAGTATCAACCACCACCTCGGATGTTGTGGAATCTAACGCACTACAGCCAACAGCACTCCCAACTAACATTGCTACTATTATAATCACGGTTATTTTCTTTTTCTTCATCGCTCACACCCCATTCTGATTGTTCTCTCTAATGGGCTTATCATACACTGTAGTTTTGTTGATTATGTGAACACTGGGATGCATTTACTTAATTGTTACTCGTTTCATAAATGGCACATATTTCACTAATGCCCCTATTACTACGATCTCTACAATTGTCATAATGGAACTCTGCACGCTGCGTACCATTAATGTTGCACCGTAAGGCATTCCATATAAAATTGTTAGCCACAAGGTATTAATTAACAGCGTGCAAATCACTTCGGACACCACTACGGCTATTATGATCCTCTTATTGCTTTGTTGTTTATGCAGTATCATCCCATATATCCATCCTGTTAAAAATGCACACAACGTAAACCCTGGGAAATATGCTCCTATTGGAAATAATAATGCCCCTACTAAGTCCCCTAATCCTCCTACAATACCACCGTAGATTGGTCCTAGTGTTATGGCTGCTATTGCCACGGGAATGAATGAAAATCCTATCTTGATTTCTTGCGTAGAGATAGATAAAAACCTTGATAAAATTACATTGAGCGAAACCATTAAGGATAGCATTACAAGTCTCTGGGTTGTGATGTTTTGTTGTTTCTGTACTAGATTTTCTTTGTTTTCTTGATTTTTTTGCATAAAAAAATTCCCTCCTTTTTATTCCGCATTCCCATATATGCCCCTTGAATGATTTGTTCCTGATTCATCTGCATAATGTGGTTGGCTGTATAACAAGAGAGAATTCTATTCTTTCTATATTATTGAACAGCGGGATGCGGGGGTTGTACCGCAAGATGTTAGTCGTATCTCTGTAATAATTCACAAATTATAACCCATCTTTTCGTCCTTAGAGCAACTCCCTGTCTCTATGGCACTTAACGCACAATTCCCTACTCTGTTTACTCGTTTCTTTCTTCGCAAGTATAACTCATATAAGAATGAGATGCAACAGAAGATTTTTCTGTCGCCTCTCACCTTTACTACTCTATAGAATATTTTCCAATTTTTCTATCATTTTATCTATCTCTGTTTCTGTTATAATAAGCGGTGGAACAAATCGTAATACATTTCCACCAGCACTAATAACTACAAGCCCTTCTTCCAAAGCCTTTTTCACTACATCTCCAACAGGGGTCTTAAACACCAATCCTTGCATAAAGCCTTTTCCACGTCTTGTCTCTATTTGTTCATATTTATCCACAAGTTTATCTAAGCACGCTTCTAAATATGGTGCCATTTCTTTTACATGTTCTACTATATGATCTTTTTCATAGATTTCTAACACTTTATCTACTGTAGCACATACTAGTGGACCCCCACCATATGTGGTTCCATGATCCCCTGGTTCCAAGGAATATTCTGCTACTTTCTCTGTGAGCGCAAACGCACCAACAGGTACCCCATTTCCTAATGCCTTCGCCATACATAGAATATCTGGTTGTACACCATATTCTTGCCATGCGAACATATATCCTGTACGTCCCATTCCACATTGAATCTCATCTAGGATCAGTAAGATATCATGTTCTTCGCATAATGCTTTCACCCCTTCTAAGAATTGTGGTTCTATTGGGTAGATCCCGCCTTCTCCTTGAAGTGTCTCCATGATAATTGCGCAAGTTTTATCTGAAATAAGCGCTTTCACGCTCTCTAAATCATTGTATGTAGCAAAGTGTGTTCCACTTATCAATGGTTCAAATGGCGTTCTATATTTCTCTGTTCCTGTCACAGACAATGCTCCCATACTTCTTCCGTGAAATGCATGTTCCATGGCAATGAATTCATAACGACCATTTCCTTTTGCATATGCATACTTTCTTGCCGCTTTGAGCGCTCCTTCAATTGCTTCTGTCCCACTATTTGTAAAAAATACTCTATCCATCTGTGATGCTTTAACCAGACGATCAGCTGCACTTAATATAGGTTTTGTATAATACAAATTCGAAATATGGCATAGCTTTTCTATCTGACTCTTCATCGCCATTTGTAATTCTTCATTACTATATCCTAGCGATGACACTGCGATTCCTGCTGCAAAGTCAAGATATTCTTTTCCATTTTCATCATATAGATAGGCACCCTTCCCTGATTCAAAAACTACAGGAAATCGTTGATATGTGTGTACTAACGATTGATCTATTTTCTCCATCTCATTCATCTTCATTACTCCCCATCTTTATAGAACCGTTCTAATCCGTCTTCTAGAATTGCTGTTCCTATTCCTTTATTTGTAAATATTTCTAATAACAAGCAATGTGCAATTCGCCCATCCAAAATATGTACGCGTGACACACCTGCATGTATTGCATCGATACAGTTTTGCAATTTAGGGAGCATCCCTCCTCCTACGTATCCTTCGTCCATTAATGCTTGTGCTTCCGAAGTTGTAAGTTCTGATATCAAAGAGTCTTTATCGTTTGGATCTTTATATACACCTTCGATATCTGTCAAAAATGCTAATTTCTCTGCGTTAACTGCTGTTGCAATCGCACAAGCCGCATCGTCTGCATTAATATTATAAGTCTGATATTCTGAATCTAAACCAACTGGGCAGATAATCGGCAAGAAATCTTTCTCTAGTAAATCATGAAGAATGCTAATATTCACTTCTTTCACCTCTCCTACAAACCCGATATCTTCTCCTTGTGATAGCTTCTTCTCTACTTTTAATAATCCACCATCTTTCCCACTAATCCCAATCGCACGTACGCCAAGCTGTTCTACTAATTGTACCAGGCCTTTATTGACTTTACCAAGAACCATCTCTGCAACTTCCATTGTTGCTTCATCTGTGACGCGTAATCCATTCACAAACTCTGGTTCCATTCCTACCTTGTTCACCCATTTGCTAATTTCTTTTCCACCACCATGCACAATGATTGGCTTAAATCCAACCAGTTTTAATAAGGTAACATCTTGGATTACTTGTTTCTTTAACTCTTCATCTACCATAGCACTTCCACCATATTTTACTACGATAATCTTACGGTTAAAACGTTGTATATATGGCAATGCTTCTATGAGCACTTCTGCCTTATCTAAATATTGTTTCATAAAATCTGTCATAATTTCCCCTATTCCTTCTATATCCTTCTTATATTTCTTCTGAATTTTTCATGTTTTTCTTTATTGACCCTATTCGTTTATTTTTCTAGCTACGATAATCTGCATTAATATCAATATATCCATGAGTCAAATCACAGCCCCACGCTGTCGCTTCGTCCTCACCCATTTTAAGATCTGCTGTCACAGTTACTTTTGGTTGTGATAATATCTCTGTTGCTTTTTCTTCACTATAATCAAGTGCTGTCCCATTTTCAATAATCTGAATTTTTCCAATTACACTTTCAAAAAATAAATCTACTTTTTCTGGATCAAATATTTCACCCGCATATCCCATAGCACATAAGATACGTCCCCAGTTTGCATCGTGTCCTGCGATTGCTGTCTTTGTTAAATTCGAGCACACGATAGACTTCGCTATTACACTAGCTTGGCTCTTACTTGTAGCACCGATTACTGTTGCTTCTAATAGAGCTGTTGCACCTTCTCCATCGCCTGCAATCTGCATCGCCAAGAATTTATTAACCGAATGTAGTGCTTCTGCAAAATCAATATATGCTTGTGTTCCCTCTTCAATCTTTACATTCTTAGCCATTCCATTTGCAAGAACTAATACAGTATCATTCGTTGAGGTATCTCCATCTACCGAAATCATGTTATAAGTATCTTTTACATCTGCACTCAATGCTTTTTGCAATGTTTTCTTTGAGATTACTGCATCTGTAGTAATAAAACTAAGCATGGTGCACATATCTGGATGAATCATTCCTGAACCTTTTGCCATCCCACCAACTGTTACTGTTACGCCTTCTATTTCAATTTCCACTGCATATTCTTTTGCATAGGTATCCGTCGTCATGATCGCTTGTGCTGCTGCTGTTCCATTTTCAATACTTCCATTTTTATTTGCTGCAAGTGCCTTAATTCCCGCTTTTAATGTTTCGATTGGCAATTGCTTTCCGATTACTCCCGTAGACCCCAATAGCACGCTAATTCCATCTACATCTAATTGTTTTGCTGCCTCTTGTGCTGTTTGTGCACAGTAACCATATCCTTCTTCTCCAGTGCACGCATTTGCTATTCCTGAATTTACGATGATTGCTTGTGTCTTAATCTTGCTCGCTACGATTTTTTTATCCCACATAACTGGTGCTGCTTTTACTACATTTGTAGTAAATGTCCCTGCGCTCTTGCAAGGTGCCTCACTATAAATTAATGCCATATCTGTACGTCCGCGATATTTAATTCCTGCTGCTGTTGCTGCTGCTTCAAATCCTTTTGCTGCTGTTACTCCACCGTCTATTTTCTTCATTTGTTTTACCCCTTTATCTCATTCATTTTTATGTAACTAGTATGTATATTATCATATACAAGTAAAAACTTACTACTATTATGGAAACATTGGTATTAAATTCAATCCTTCTGCCTCATCCAACCCAAACATGATATTCATATTCTGTACCGCTTGACCTGCTGCACCTTTTACTAGGTTATCCATAGCTCCCATCATGATAATTCGATTGGTTCTTGCATCTATCTGGAAGTTAATATCTACATAATTACTTCCTTCCACCCATTTTGTTTCTGGGCAAAGACCTGTATCTAGAACACGCACAAATTTCTCTTCATCGTAATACTTTTTATAAATCGCTCTTACTTCTTCTTCTGTTACCGATTTCTTAAGCGTTGCATATTCTGTCACGAGAATACCGCGATTCATCGGTACTAAATGTGGAGTGAAATTAATCAATACTTCTTCGCCTGCTGCATATCCTAATTGTTCTTCTATTTCTGGTGTATGTCTATGAGATGCGACTCCGTAAGCTTTGATATTTTCATTTACTTCACAATATAAATTCGGCAATTTCGCTCCTCTACCTGCTCCTGACGTTCCTGATTTTGCATCCACTATCAAAGTGCTCATCTCAATAATCCCTTCTTTTGCAAGTGGGTACGCCGTCAAAATAGAACACGTTGTGTAACACCCTGGATTAGCTATCAATCGTGCTCCTTTCACCTGTTCGCGATTAATTTCACATAGACCGTATGTAGCTTCTTCTATAAATTGTGGACTCTGATGTGTGATACCATACCACTTTTCATAGGTTGCAACATCTTTAATTCTATAATCTGCACTTAAATCTACTATTTTCACCTTAGATAATATTTCTTCTGTCATTACCGAACCACAGAATCCTTGTGGTGTCGCTGTGAATATAACATCGACCTGCTTTGCAAGTTCTTCTATATTATCATCCAAGCAAGTATCTTCCACAATCTGAAACATATTCTGGTACACTTGTGCATACTTCTTATCTATATAACTTCTCGAACCATACCACACAATCTGTGCTTCCTTATGTCCCAATAAAATTCTTACTAATTCGCCACCTGCATAGCCTGTAGCTCCTATAATTCCTACTTTAATCATTGTTAAAACCCTTCCTTTAGTACTGTTTTGTATATTTATGCACTACTATACACCCTTTTTGCATAATTATCAAGTATTATTTCTAAAAAACTCCGCCCAAGGATTCCTTGAGCGGACCGTTCTTCCCTATTCTAGTTCATGCAAGTCAGAGATAATATACTCTATTCTCAAACCATCTGGTTTCTCCAATTTTTTCGGATTGTACCAGCAGCATGCTATGCCAGAATTATTTCCCCCTTGCATATCACTCGTTAATGAATCGCCTATGATAATTGCTTCTTCTTTCTTAAATCCTGGAATATGCGCAAAAGCATACTCAAAGAAGCGAATATCTGGTTTCTCATATCCTATTTTATCAGATATAAAGACATCATCCATAATATGTATCAATCCAGAAGTTCTTAATTTCTTATCTTGTGCAACTGCCGTTCCATTTGTCACCGCATATTGTTTCGCCTGTTTCTGTAACTTCGTACATAATTCCAATGCACCATCATTGAATATAACGTAATCACCAAGTGCCAATTGATAAGCCTTATTAATATTCACTGCATCCACTGTCTTTTGTAGATATGCTCCTAATTCTTCAAATCGTTTCACTAGTAAGGTAGGTTTGTCTATTAATCCCTTCTCTAAGCTTGACCAATATTTCTTATTAATCTCTGAATACACTTCTATCTCTGCATCTGTAAGAATAATATCATATGGTGCAAAGCATTGCTGCAGTGCTGCTTTTTCTGATTTTTTGAAATTAATAAGGGTATCGTCGATATCCCATAAGATATATTTGTATTTATTTATAAATGACATATGTACTCCTTTATAGTCCTACTCCGCGTGGTTTGTATTTTTAACATCGCATAATTCTTTGATTGCTTCTATCGCGATCTCTATTTCTTCTTCTGTGGTTGTTGGTCCGCATGAAAATCTTACAATCCCTTGTGGAAATGTCCCTAATGTGCGGTGTGCATATGGTGCGCAGTGCAATCCGCAACGTGTCATGATTCCGTAATTCGCTTCTAATTGAAATCCAATCTCTGCATTATCATACGTTTCAAAATCTATTGCTAATATCGGACAACGCTTGTATGGATCTGGTTCTCCTACTATACGTATTCCTGATATCTTCTCAATCCCATTCTGTAATTTCTCAATGAGTTGTTGTTCTCGGCGTAATAGTTCTGATGGATTATGCTTCTTACATTCTTTCAATGCTGCATGTAATCCATAGATTCCAGGAAGATTCATAGTTCCTGATTCAAATCGATCTGGAAGAAAGTTTGGAACTTCCTCTGAATCTGACTTACTTCCCGTCCCCCCACTAATCAATGGTTCTACTTCATTTACATACTCATCTCGTATTACAAATCCCCCTATACCCTGAGGTCCACGAAGGCTTTTATGTCCTGTAAAACATAGAATATCGATATTCATTCTTTCCATATCTACAGGGACTGTTCCTAGTGTTTGTGCAACATCCGCAACAAATGTAAGCTTATGCTCTTTCGCTATACGCCCTACGGATTCAAAATCCATAATCGTGCCACATACATTCGATGAATGTAGCATGAAGATAGCCTTTGTGTTCTCTTTTATCATCGTCGGAATCGTCTCTAATTCAACGTAGCCAAATTCATCGCATGGAATCCGATCAAACATCACTCCTTTTTTCTCCATCTGCGCCATTGGACGCATCATAGCGTTATGTTCCATGGAACTCACAAGCACATGATCGCCACTTTTTAAATAACCTTTAATAATCGTATTCAGTGATTGGGTGATATTCTGTGTAAAAATCACATTCTTTGGATCTTTATAATTTACCAATTCTGCAATAGCATTTCTTGTTTCATACGCAATCATTGTAGCATCATACGCTTCACTATAGTTCCCACGTCCTATGTTACATCCTACCTCTGTTAAGTAAAATGACATTGCCTCTGCAACACCTGTTGCTTTTGGATAGGATGTACTACAATTGTCTAGATAAATTCTTCTCATAAGGAAAACCTCTCTCTTCATTTGTTCCATTTTCGAAATATTTTATTTTATTATACAGCATTAAAAACTCTGAGTATAGTGATAGATAAAAAAGGCTACAACTCTCTATCGTAAATTTGAATATATGATTGTTCGAAATAGATATTATCTATTTTACTTCCTATCTTAAGAAATTTATAATATTTATATCACATAATAATTGGAGGATAATATGAAAGAAAAAAGAAATTTAATTTTAGGTGGTCTTGCAGTAGGAGCTATTTCTGTATGGCTAGTAGTAATGGGAAATCCTGGTAACATGGGATATTGTATTGCATGTTTCTTAAGAGACATCGCAGGTGGCGTTGGCTTACAAAGAGCCGAAATCGTTCAATATGTTAGACCAGAGATTATCGGTTTAGTAGTTGGTGCATTTGTAATCGCTAAATTCAAAGGTGAATTCAAACCAAAAGGTGGATCAGCTCCAGCGATCCGATTTATCATTGGATTCTTTGTTATGGTCGGAGCACTTGTATTTTTGGGTTGTCCTATGCGTATGGTAATCCGTCTTGGTGGTGGTGACTTAAATGCTATCTTTGGTATTTTAGGATTTATTGCTGGTATTGGTATTGGAGTATTCTTCTTAAACAAAGGATTCTCTTTAAATCGTACATACAAGCAACCAATCACTGATGGTATGGCTTCTGTAGGTATTAGCATTATGTTACTTGTATTATTATTAGCAGTTCCTTCTTTACTATTCTTTAGCGAAAGTGGTCCTGGTTCTATGACAGCTCCTGTATGGGCATCATTAGTGGCTGGTTTAGCAGTTGGTGCGATTGCACAAAGAACAAGATTATGTATGGTTGGAGGAATTCGAGATATCTTCTTATTCAAAGACTTCACATTAATCTGTGGATTTGTTGCAATTTTCGTAGCAATCTTAATTGGTAACTTAGCTCTTGGAAGCTTTAATCTAGGATTCTTAGATCAACCAATTGCACACACAGATGGATTATGGAACTTTATTGGTATGGCACTTGTTGGTGTAGGATCTGTATTATTAGGTGGTTGCCCACTTAGACAATTGATTTTATCTGGAGAAGGAAATTCAGATTCAACAGTTGCAATCTTAGGTATGGTAGTTGGCGCTGCATTCTGCCACAACTTCTCATTAGCTTCTTCTACATCTGGACCAACAACAAATGGTAAAGTAGCTGTAATCATTGGATTAATTATTTTAGCAATCATTGGCGTAATGAATAGCCAAATCGGTAAAGATTTATTAGGAAAAAAAGACAAATAAAGGCAAAGATGAAGGAGATAGATTATGGTAGTAGTAGATGCATGTGGACGTAGTTGTCCAGAACCAGTAGTTATGACAAAGAAAGCTTTAGCTAGTAAAGATGCTGCATATCAAATACTTGTAGATAATACAACAGCACTTGCAAATGTTACACGTTTTGCAAATTATAGCGGCTATAAAGTAGCTGTTGAAGAAAATGATGATGTTTTTACATTAAATCTTACATTAGGAGCTTAAAATGGAACATATTTATACATTCCACTCCCATTTCTACGCTATTCGTTTTCATAAAAAATTAACGGATGCGAATATCAATGGTGTGATTATGCCTGTCCCACGAAAGATTAGTTCTTCTTGTGGAAGTTGTGTCAAAGCAACTGATGTGGAACAACCTTTAGAATTTATCGATGACGGTGTTGAACAACTCTATCATGTAAATGAAGAAGAATTAGAATTACTATACGAAAGTATTGATTAATATCAGGAAGTGTACGAAATAGATGAGTAACCATCTATTTCGTACACCTCCTTTTTTTTCGCGATCTTGCCTATCTATGCAATATACTAAAATAGCTTAACAGAATCGTATAAATTGCCGTAAGTATTATCATAAAAATAAATATAATGATTTTATTATACTTCCCTGTCAACTGATGTTTTTTCAATATTTGTTTCAAACAATATGTCGCCAATAGCACTACTGGTACTTGAAACAACGTAAACACTGCAATACTAGTTCTTGTGTATTTCCATAACTCCCAATATATCACACCTACTGCTATGATCATTCCTAACAATATGATTTTGTCCCCATATTGTCTCTTAGGCACCGGAACGCTCTCCATGGTTAGACCTAATACTAGAGCTTTCTTCGCCTTTCCATATATCCTATAATGATTCACCACTAAATAAACAGGAGCTAAAACTGCTAAACCTAGCATTGTTATTATAGCCATCGCAAATGTATTATCTATAAATTGTTGTGGTTGTTGAACAAGCAATGACAATGCCA
>JAWXVA010000034.1:0-1536 GCA_044425815.1 Eubacteriales bacterium | reverse complement strand
CCAACCACTTTCTTTTGCGTAGTCGAAGTATATTTCCTGATTTTCCGTCGGTCTCGGATTAAACTCTGATCCTTCTGTAAAAGTTGTAATTGCATATTTTAATTTACGCGATTCTTCTTGTCGAAACTTCCAAAGAGCGGTTCCTACATTTTCAAGAATCAACCCCTCTTCCGCATACCGCTCTAATTTCTTCTCCGTTTCATGATAAAACGGAAATTGTAATGCGACTCTTTTCTTCACCAACTTCTTCATCAGATGCCTCCCTTCCCTAGACATTCATAGTCTGCCACCAGTTGATTTAATCTTTTATACTCTTTTTCAAGCATCTCCGAACCTAGTTCCGTAATGACATAACTCTTTCTCCGTTTCTCAACCTTTGTTTCTATAATCATTTTTTGTGAAACGAAATTATCTAGTAACGAATACAAAGTTCCCGGACCCACAAGTACCCGGTCATTCGTCAATTCTGCAACACACCGCATAATATCAACGCCGCAACACTCCTTTTGTAAACATAATAATATATAAAACATCTGCTCTGTTAATGTCTGATATTTTTCTCTAGGCATGTATATCCTCCTTTAATATCGAATATCAATATTTGTAATCACACTATAACATCGAATATCGATATTGTCAATCGCCAAAAAGAATCACCTGTGGTGATTCTTTTTATCTAATAAAATTCGTCTGGCTCTCTCTTTCTGCTTCAGGCACCTCAATCCCTGCTGCCTTTCCAGCTTCGATACATTGTAACATCCATATCATGTTACGTGCTCCATTTCTCATAATCTGAAGTCCTTCTGCATCTTGTAATACTTCTTCTGGCTTATTGCCATGAACCATGTTCCAGTATGTGGAAGATACGATAGGCATCTGCGCAATCGTAAAGTACTTGTTTAACACATCAAATGTTGCTGTCGTTCCACCTCTCCTTGCAGAAGCGATTGCCATCCCTGGTTTGTGTGCAAGAGCTTTGCTTCCTGCATAAAACACACGATCTAATACGGATAAGATTCTACCACTTGGATGTGCATAATATACTGGCGATCCAAATACTACACCATCTGCATCTGCCATTTTCTCTATTAATTCATTTACAATGTCATCTTTGAATACGCATTGATTTTCTAGGTTCCTACAGGCTCCACATCCAATACAATCTCTGATAGGCTTCCCACCTAGCTGTACTATTTCTGTCTCTATATCTGCTGTTTGAAATACTTTCACCATTTCTGATAAGGCTGTATAGGTACAACCTTTTCCATTGGAACTTCCATTAACTAACACTACCTTCATATGTTCGCCTCCCTAAACCAATCACTAATTCTACCTTGTTGTTACTAAATATTATTGAAATATTTTCTTGATATCTATTGCATTTTACTGAATAAATTCCCCAATCACATAGATTTCTCCTTCTTGGTCCTCACTTGGAATTGCATAAGCTTTTATTTGATATTCGCCCATTACATCTTCTTTCCCTAAAGCATTCTGCACAAATGCAAGAGTCTCCGTATAATAGCGCTGTCCATC
>JAWXVA010000156.1:0-4499 GCA_044425815.1 Eubacteriales bacterium | reverse complement strand
ACAATGGGACAACTCAAACAACAGAGAGAATTGTTAACCCAGATTCAGAATATTTAAAAGAAGTACCTAATAATTATAGATCATATGATGATGCTGTAACATATTGGGCAAATCAAACATATATTGGTAACGCACACCCAGACCAACTTGGAAAAATTGAACTTCCTTGGTTCGATAAGAAGATGGATGGAGCAGATAGATACGGTAAATTTGGAGAAATTATGCCACAAGAAGAGTTCTTATTATTAGTACAAGCTTGTGACGTATTTGAAGTAGTGAAATTAGACAAGAATTTCGTAGAGAAATTCAAAGCTCAATTCGCGGCTAATCCAATTATGACAGAAGATATTACATCTAAAGTAACGGCAGGTGTTGAAATCGAAGAAATCAAACATTTTGTAGATGATGAGCACGCAGAAGGTTTATACCATGATGGAGCATTAGTTGGTTGTGTTAAGAAAGCACATGATTTAGATACGAACTTATCAGCTCACGTTATGCATGAGAACTTAATGAGTAAAGCATCAAGTGTATTAGCATTAGTATACGCAGTAAGAAATGCTGGAATTGCTAAAGAAGATGTTGAATACGTAATTGACTGTGCAGAAGAAGCTTGTGGAGATATGAATCAACGTGGTGGCGGTAACTTTGCAAAAGCTGCAGCAGAGATCGCAGGTCTTGTGAATGCAACTGGATCTGACTGTAGAGGGTTCTGTGCAGCACCAACACATGCAGTAATTGAAGCAGCAGCACTTGTGGCTTCAGGTGCATACAAAACAGTAGTTGTAACATCTGGTGGTTGTACAGCAAAATTAGGAATGAATGGTAAAGATCACATCAAAAAAGGCATGCCTATTCTAGAAGATTGCCTTGGTGGATTTGCAGTAGTAGTTACAGAAGATGATGGAGTAAGTGCAGAAATCAACTTAGATATCTTAGGACGTCATACAGTTGGAACAGGTTCTTCACCACAAGCAGTTATTACAAGTCTAGTAACAAACGGATTAGATAAAGCTGGAATGAAAATTATGGATATTGATAAATATTCACCAGAAATGCAAAATCCAGATATTACAAAACCAGCAGGAGCAGGTGATGTTCCATTAGCAAACTATAAAATGATTGGTGCGTTAGCTGCAAAACGTGGTGAAATGACACCAAAAGATCTTCCAGCATTTGTAAAAGAGCACGGATTAACAGGCTGGGCTCCAACACAAGGACACATTCCATCAGGAGTTCCATATATCGGATTTGCTTGTGAAGATATTATGTCTGGTAAGATTAAAAATGCAATGATTATCGGAAAAGGAAGTTTATTCCTTGGACGTATGACGAACCTTTTTGACGGAGTTTCTTTTGTGATTCAAGCAAATACAGGGAAGAAAGTTGATGTATCTGAAGCTGAAATCAAAGGAATGATCGCAAAAGCTATGAAAGAATTCGCTGCTTCTCTATTGGCAGAGTAAAGGAGTGGAAAATAATGGCAAATAGTATTGAAAAAATGATCGCTTCCACATTTATGGAGATGGCAGTTGGTTTAGAGACGGGTCAATTTGGAGCACGTCCTAAGATTGCGCTTACAGGAATGGGCAGTGAACATGGAGAAGAGAACTCTATGGAAGCAGCATTAGCTGCAGCTAAAGAGGGAATAGATGTATATTACATTGGAACACTCGAAGCAGAAGGTGTAACAACTGTGAAAGTGGCTGACGAAGAAGAAGGTCACAAGAAGATGGAAGAGATGTTAAAGAACGGTGAAGTTGACGGAGCTGTTACAATGCATTTTCCATTCCCAATTGGTGTTTCAACAGTAGGGCGTGCAGTGACTCCTGCAAAAGGAAGAGAGATGTATGTTGCTACAACAACAGGAACTTCAAGTGCTGATAGAGTAGAGGCAATGATTAAGAATGCTATCTATGGAATTATTGCAGCGAAGTCTTGTGGAAAAATGAATCCTACAGTAGGAATCTTAAATGTAGATGGCGCTAGACAAACAGAAATCGCATTGAAGCAATTAAAAGATAAAGGTTACGATATTACATTTGCAGAGTCAGGAAGATCTGATGGCGGATGTGTAATGCGTGGAAATGATGCATTACAAGGTTCAGCTGATGTATTAGTTTGTGACTCATTATCAGGAAATATCTTAATTAAGATGTTATCTTCATTTGCAACAGGTGGAAGCTATGAAGCAACAGGATATGGTTATGGTCCTGGGATCGGTGAAGGATATGAGCAATTAGTAATGATTATCTCACGTGCATCAGGAGCTCCAGTAATCACAGGCGCAATCAAATATGCAGCAGAATTAGTAAAAGGTAGTGTGTTTGAAATAGCCAAAGCAGAATTTGAAGCAGTGAACAAGGCAGGTTTAAAAGATATGTTAGCAGCTAGAAAAGCAGCAGCATCAGCAAAATCGGAGCCTACAGAGACTGTAAAAGCACCAGCAAAAGAACCAGTAACAGCTCAACTCTCAGGAATTGAAATCATGGATTTAGAAGATGGAGTGCAAGCACTCTGGAAAATCGGTGTATATGCAGAAAGTGGAATGGGATGTACAGGACCGATTATCCTAGTTTCAGAAGCAAACAAAGAAAAAGCAGAAGCAGAACTTAAAAAGACAGGGTATATCCAGTAGAGGTAAAAATCACCGCATCATTCTTACACTTTGTGCATAATTTGAAGAATGCTAAATATGCTCTGGTTTGTGAGTTTTTATAAAGAAATTAATGGAATATAAAAATTAGAGGTGAGTCATATTAAGAGGTGCAGAAATGAACAAAATAGCCGATATGGAGTTTTAAGAGCGAACTATATGAAGTGGTCAGTACTTGATGATGTCCTATATCATCTTAGTACTGCTACCAACTTCATCTAAGCGGAAGCGTGTTCGTGATAAAACGCCATATCGGCTATTTGAAAATTATAAATAGATTTTTAAAAACTTACTTCTAAAAACTTACAACGTAATACCCTTGAATAAATCCCCTAAAGTAGTTCCGATTGCTTCTGCTTCTGGAATCTCTACTTCTTCGTACACTTCTTCCTCAGAATCTTGAAGAGCTTTGATACTTAAGCTGACTTTACCATCATTTACACCGATGATCTTCACTTCAATTTCCTCACCAACTTTTAATACATCAGATGGGAATTTGATTCGTGTGTGGCTAATCTGAGAGATATGCACTAAACCAGAAAGTCCATTCTCTAGTCTGATAAATGCTCCGTAGTTTTGTAAACTTTCAACAGTTCCTTTCGCAACGGTTCCAACTTTAATGTTGTCCATAGTTGCTTGGCGAGCTTTTAGTTCAGCTTCTTTTAAGATTTCTTTCGCAGATAAAACAAGTTTATTATTTGCTTGATCTACAGTAATAACACGTACCTCGATTTCTTGTAAAAGATAATCTTCTAGGTTCTCGATATAAGAAAGAGAAAGACGGGAAGCTGGTACGAAACCACGCAATTCTTCAACCTTCACAATTACCCCACCATTTACTACACCTTCAACTTGAAGTGTTAGTTTTGTCTTGTTTTCCATGTATTCTTTGACACGGTTCCAAGGATTAGCAACATCGAATAAATCCTCGAAGTCTGCCATAGATTCTGTTTTTATTACATTTTCGCTCATAAGTGCACCTCTTTCGTATATTTATCGTATATATCATTATAGCATAGATAGTGTATCAGTAAAACTGGAAAATCCTTTGGCTATGTGGATTCTCGTTTTCTACCACCTAGGTGGCTTAGGAATTGGTGCTTTCTTCGTAGGAAGAGGATAAGCTACACCAAAAGTATTTACTGTGACAGATTCAATAATAACTGGCTCGACTGGAGTATTGATTTCCACTGAAGGAGCTTCTTCAATTACTACAGGGTAAGTATCTACAACTTCGATGTCTCGAAGTGTTTCTACACCGTTTAGAAATTTTCCAATAATAGGATATTTTCCAACTAAATCATCACAATCACGAAGAGGGAAGAATACCTCGCCGCCTGCGATATCATTTTCGCTATAACCGCCCATACACATTAATCCATAATAGATAGGTTGATTGCTTTGAAGAGGCGCTTCGTTATCAATAAAATATTTTGCTAAATCATTGCCGAGTGCACTATAACTAATATCGACCCACGAATTAGGAACAATTCGTTGAATAGCATAATTGTCATAACAACCAGATGTTGCTAAATGGATAAAACTATTGACTGTGTTAGGGGCTAATTCTGGTAATAATTCGACCTGAAAAGTTGCTCCAGATTTCATTTTGAAAGTAGCAATAGGGTTCATAAATAGTCTCCTTTTTAGAAAAATTTAATAAAAATAAATATTGTGAAAATTATAGCAAAAATTCAAATGGCATGCAATGAAAATGGTGTAAAAGGATAGAGTAAACTTATTGTCAGTTGGGAAAGAGTAAAGTGATCCTAGATATAAAAGATTCCTTAGATTTGTTTCCCTTAGTGTACTTCATGTCATAAATTCTGTCAAAATCTATTTT
>JAWXVA010000155.1:0-4512 GCA_044425815.1 Eubacteriales bacterium | reverse complement strand
GGGGTAGCACTTCCGACATTTTGCGTGCAAGAACCAACAGTACCATTATTGTTATCCAAGTCTTCAAATTTGTTTAAACTGTTTCTATCAGATGTGGGATTACTAGCTTCAACGTATGCAGATGGAATTCAAATCAAAATACTTAATAAAGAGAAAGATATTAATTATGGAGCAATCTATGAGAATTTAGTAGCACAAGAATTAAAAGCACATGGATTTGATTTGTATTTCTTTCAAAATAAAAAGCAAGGCGAAGTAGATTTTATCATTGAATATCAAGGCGCACCACTTCCGATTGAGGTAAAATCGGGAAAAGCATATAGCAGACACAAAGCACTAGATAATGTGTTGAATCAGGAATTATATGGGATCAATCATGCAATTGTTTTCTGCAATGAAAATGTGCAGGTCGTAGATGATGTATCATATCTACCAATTTATATGGTAGGATTATTGAAAAAAGAAGTGGAGTTAGAAGAGGAAATTTATACGTTGGATTTGAGTGTGTTGCAGTAGTGAAAGTAAACAGAATCCCCCATATATATACCAGAGTATATATAAAGGGAATTCAAAGCTCTAGAAGTAATTATAGTATAGGAATTGTTTTTTTTGCATAGAATACAACTAGGACAAGTATGTATGAATGCGAGGTATCTATGAAAGAAAAAGACAAGAAAATAGTTTCTATAATCATTATAATATTGCTATTACCGTATGTGTTAACAGTACTTATTAAAGGAGAAGATGCGTTACCTATGCAGGTGACTATAGAAGAAGAGATGGTCAATGTACGAATTGATGGCCGAACAGACAGTGTTTTCTACGATACATTTTTGATTGGGATATTAGCAAAAGAAATCCCGCAAGAATTTTCATTAGAGGCAATGAAAGCACAAGCTATTATTATTAGAACGCGTCTAGAATTAGAACGATTAGAATCAGGAGAACAAGAAGAATATATATTTGAAGAGAGTTTCTATACAACAGAAGATATTCAAAGAAAATGGAGCAATGCGGAATCACTAGAAATATATAGCCAATTAAAAGAGGCGGTGGAAGAAACAAGTGCAGAAACCCTAGTTTATGACGGAGAACTTGCAAAAACACCATATCATTTGCTAAGTACTGGCATGACAAGAGATGGAAATGAAGTTTTTCTGTCAGAAGAATACCCTTATTTGGTAGCGGTCTCTTGTCCGTTAGACATTGAAGCGGATAAAGAAGTGGCAATTCAGACGGTCACGTATGAAGAATTGATAGAGGCGCTAGGATTGACACTAGAGCATGATTTGACATTTGATGAAATCAATGTACTGGAAATAGATAATTCAAATTATGTATTGTCGGTAGAAGTGCAAGGAAATATCATAAATGGTGAGGTGTTTCGAGATGCATTATATTTGAAATCTAGCGCATTTTCATTCCAAGCAAATGATGAAAATAGTATACAAATTACGACGCAAGGAGTCGGACATGGATTGGGATTAAGCCAAAACACAGCACATTATATGGGATTAGAAGGAAAGTCATATGTAGAAATATTAAAATATTTTTATGTAGGATGTGAAATAATAACAAAATAGAGAATAACCACTATCATTTCTGGCAAAAATATGAGCAGAGGTGATAAATATGAATAATAATAATGAGCTCCCTAAAATAGGGAAAAAAGGAACAGTGGCAGGACTAGTACTATGTTTTGTAGCGATGATTACATTAGTGGGCGCCTATAATTTTAGTCAATTTCAGAGTAATGTTGATGATCAGATCGCACAGAATGATACAGTAGATGAAGTGGAGCTTGAGCAAGCAGAGATAATAGATGCACAAGTAGAAGAAGCTAATACAAATAATATCATCAATGAGGACAGCGCACTACAAGAGGAAATAATTAGTGAAAAGACGACGGTAGAAGAAGCGAAAACAACAATTACAGAAGAGGTAATACAGGAAACAACTACGACAAATGAATCAATAGCAAATCAAGTATTGTTTAGTGCTGACGGGACTATAATATGGCCAATTACTGGAGACGTTCTTATGAAATACAGTATGGATGAATCAATTTATTTTGAAACACTAAATCAATACAAAAGAAATCCCGCTATGATTATTGCTGGAGAAGTGGGTACTGAAGTTCTAGCAGCAGAAAGAGGCATCGTAGCATCTGTAGATTATTTCGCAGAAACAGGAAATACAGTTACCTTAGATATGGGTAATGGATACACTGCTATTTATGGGCAACTAGATGAAATTAAAGTTTCGGAAGGAAGTTTAGTAGAAAAAGGACAGATAATGGGAGTGCTGACAGAACCGTCTAAGTACTATAGTATAGAAGGTTGTAATTTGTACTTTCAAATGTTAAAAGATGGGGAACCAATTGATCCATTAGAATATCTAGAATAGGAAAATGGTCGAAATTATAAAAATGGAGTACAGGCTCGATACCTGTGCTCCATTTGTGCTTTTTGAGTATTAGCGCTAATATAAAACGGTCTATTACGGTAAAACAAAAACGTACATTAAGATGAAGTGACATGCGCTTCCACCCATAACGAATAGATGAAAGATTTCATGATTGCCAAAGTTTTCACTTAACCGATTAAAGATAGGAAGTTTTAATGCGTAAATAACACCTCCTATTGTGTAGATGATACCACCAGCTAATAGGAAACCAAACGCTGCAGGTGTCATGTTATTTACAAGTTGTGTAAATGCTAACACACAAGTCCAACCCATAGCAATATATAATACGGAAGAGAACCACTTAGGGCAGTAAACCCAGAATGCTTTTATTATGATACCACCAAGAGCAATACTCCATACGATAGAAAGAAGGATAAGTCCTGTTGGTCGATCAAGAACTAGTACGCAAATTGGTGTGTAACTACCTGCAATTAACACAGAAATCATCATATGGTCAAACTTCTTGAGTTTGGTGTTACCTTCTAGACCAAGATCGAATGTGTGATAAATCGTGCTAGCTGCATATAGAAGAATTAGGCTAAGTGCGTAGACAGTAATGGATAAAATATAAATCATAGATGGCTCATGTGCCGCCTTTATTAATAGAGGGACTGCTGCAAAAATTGCCATTAACATTCCTATAAAATGTGTGATTGCGCTACCCGGATCTTTGATTTGTTGTATGCTCATAATTAACCTCCTGATGTAATTCGAGTGTGACGACATGTAGTTTTCAATACTATGTTATGCATATATAGATATTACTATGCATGATTAGAAAAGTAAAGTAAAATTTTTGTTTTATAATAATAAATATAAAAATGGGATAGGAATATTAAATAATTGTATCTTTTGGCAGAATGTTTGACATTCAAGTTGGTACATGATATTATGATAGACGTTGTGCTTTGGATCCTTAGCTTGCGTGCTAGGGATATTTTTTTTGCTCTATAGAAAGTAAATATTACTAAGATATGAAGTGTAAAATATTTATTTTCTATAGGGTGAAAAGAAAGCAATGTGAGGGGTAATGTGCAGGGAGCAGTTGGAAGATTGAAACAAGGGCTACCTGAGCATTTGTCGCAGAGTTGTGGTATGCAGCTCATGGTTTATGAAAGATAGAAGAAAGAGGTAAAAATGGAAACAATAAGATTTGAAGAATTAGGATTAACACCTGAGATTGAAAAAGCAGTAAAAGCAATGGGCTTTGAAGAGGCTTCACCAATACAGACAAAAGCAATTCCAGTAATTAAAGAAGGCATTGACGTAATCGGTCAAGCTCAAACAGGAACTGGAAAAACAGCAGCATTTGGGATTCCAATGTTAGAGAAAATCGATCCAAAGAATAAGAAATTACAAGCAATTATCTTGTGCCCAACAAGAGAACTAGCAATTCAAGTAGCAGAGGAAATTCGCTGTTTAGGGAAGTTCATGCATGGAATAAAGGTATTGCCGATTTATGGAGGACAAGAGATTGCGAAACAAATTCGTTCACTAAAAGCAGGAACACAAGTTATTATTGGAACTCCTGGACGTGTAATGGACCATATGAGAAGAAAAACAATCAAGATGGATGAAGTGCAAACAATTATATTAGATGAAGCAGATGAAATGTTAAACATGGGATTTCGTGAAGATATTGAAACGATTCTAGAAGGTGTGCCAGAAGAGAGACAAACGATTTTATTCTCAGCGACAATGCCACAAGCGATTCTTGACATTACAAAGCGATTCCAAAAAAATGCAAAAATCATCAAAGTAACAAAGAAAGAATTAACAGTACCAAATATTGAACAATATTACTATGAAGTAAGACCGAAAAACAAAGAGGAAGTGATTTCTAGATTACTGGATATCCATCAACCAAAATTGTCGGTAATCTTCTGTAATACAAAGAAACAAGTAGATCTATTAGTTACAGCACTTCTAGGAAGAGGATATTTTGCAGCAGGGCTTCACGGAGATATGAAACAACAACAACGTGACAGAGTAATGCAAGGATTCAGAAAAGGAAGCACAGATATCTTAGTAGCAACAGACGTAGCA
>JAWXVA010000033.1:0-24869 GCA_044425815.1 Eubacteriales bacterium | reverse complement strand
AAAATGATGATTTAAAGAATTTAATTCGTATTGTAGAGGATAAAATCAATGATTCGGATTATACAGCAATGGATATGGCTGCTGCATTACTTAAAATAGCTATGGGAACAAAAGAAAAAGATGCTCAAGAAGAGCTACAATTTGGTGATACGGGAGCTGAAGAGCCAGGAATGATTAGATTGTTTATCAATATTGGTAAAAAGAATAAAGCAAAGCCAGGCGATATCTTAGGTGCTATTGCAGGAGAAAGTGGAATGCCAGGTAAATTAATTGGAACAATTGATATGTTTGACAAGTATACATTTGTTGAAGTTCCAAGAGAATATGCAAAAGATGTTCTACATGCAATGCAAAACTCAAAAATTAAAGGAAAGTCAGTTGCAATCGAACCAGCAAACCAAAAATAAATATATATACAGTAAAAGAGGAATGAGCAAATGCTCATTCCTCTTAAATGTTTTAAATAAAGATTATGCGAAATATCTTTTTAATAATCCTTCAAAAGCTTTACCATGTCTAGCTTCGTCGCGAGCCATTTCATGAACTGTATCGTGAATAGCATCTAAGTTTTCAGCTTTAGCTAATTTAGCTAATTCGAATTTACCAGCTGTAGCACCATTCTCAGCATCTACACGCATTTCAAGGTTTTTCTTTGTGCTGTCTGTAAGAACTTCTCCGATTAATTCAGCAAATTTAGCAGCATGTTCTGCTTCTTCCCAAGCAGCTTTTTCCCAGTATAAACCGATTTCAGGATATCCTTCTCTATGAGCAACTCTAGCCATAGCAAGGTACATACCTACTTCTGAACATTCACCTTCAAAGTTTGCTTTTAATCCAGCCATAATTTCTTCGCTAACACCTTGAGCAACACCTACAACGTGCTCTGCAGCCCATGTTTTTTCTCCTGCTTGCTCTTGGAATTTTTCAGCGCCTACTTTACAAATTGGACAGGCTTCTGGAGCAGCATCACCTTCATGAACATAACCACATACTGAACATACAAATTTTTTCATCTCTTTTTTCTCCTTTAAATTTAGTTTATTTTTTATTTTTTTGATAATAGTAATTGTTACTGATATCAATATATCACTATTGATATCAGTTGTCAAGTATTTCAGTGAAATAATATTAGCTTTTTGTAATGCACTCGGAACATTTACCGAAGAATACAGTTGAATGGCTCTCTACTATACCTGAAAAAGATTCTCCTTGTATTGTGTTAATATTTGAAATGTCGTTTACTTCTAAATCAACAATACAACCACAGTCTGTACAGATAAAATGATTGTGAGCTCCAATCTGTCCATCGTAGCGATGTCCTCCATTTGGAGTATTGATTTTAAGTGCAGCGCCTATTTCTGTAAGAAGATTTAGATTTCTATAAACAGTTCCTAGGCTGATATTAGGGAATTCATTTTTTACATGCATATATACCATGTCTGCGGTAGGATGATCACATGAACTAGTTAAATAGTTCTGAATACATTCGCGTTGACGACTATATTTTAAAGCTACCATAGTACCTCCTTTCAAACGATATTAGTAATAGTTATCGTTATAAATAATTTATCATGATTACTGCGTAAAGTCAATGTAAAAAATTGGGATTTGCTTAATAATTACTTAAAGACCTTGACGCAAATTTCGCATATGCTAGACTCTACGTTGTAACTGCGTAAATTAGATTCATGATAAAGAAGTGCTTTACAAAAGATAAAAATTGCATAAAGGAGGTAATTTATGAATTTTAAATTTGTGAAGCAAAAAATTGTTATGTCAGTAGTGGTGGGTGCCATTTGCTTTTGCACCAGAACGATTACGAGTGAAGCTACAGAAATTGAGTATCCCCCCACAATAGTTACACAGAATTGGGCAATTGTACAAGCAACGGCATTGAATTTACGGATGGGACCAGGGACAGAGTATGAGATCAAAGATACGGTACTTTACGATACAGAGTTATTGATGATAGGTTCGACAATAAATGGGTGGCAGGCTGTACAATTTGGAGATAATATATGTTACGTATCAGCGCAATATATAATAGAAGAAACACGATATTTATATTTAGAAAATAAAGAAGTTATAGTGGAAGAAACTCCATCAACAGAAGTGCAAATGGAAGTGGAATCCAGTGAAACTACGAATGAAATAGAAGAAGTGGTGACAACTAGAATTATTACAGGAGATGAAGTTGTCGAATATGCGATGCAATTTATAGGAAACCCATATGTATGGGGAGGCACAGATTTAATGAATGGTGCAGATTGTTCGGGATTTGTGCAATCTATTTATTCGGAGTTTGAAATAGAGATTCCAAGAACTTCTTCAGAACAAAGAAGTGCAGGGATAGAAATTAGCTACGAAGAAATAGAATTAGGAGATATTATTTGCTATGATGGACATGTTGGAATATATGCGGGAGATGGACAAATTGTAAATGCAATTAATAGTGAAAAAGGAATTGGAATGACATCAGCGACATACGCAAATATAATTTCAATTAGGCGAGTTTTGTAAATAAATTAAAATGTCGAAAATGTAAATATTAAAGATAGCAATATGCACAAAAATACAAAAATATTTAAAAATAAGAATTAAGTGGATTATATGTATATAAATACTTATCCACATAAAAAACAATGTAAAAATAGAAAATAGTAAGGTTTTACACAAGGTTATCCCCATTATCCCCATTGAAACACATGTTTTCTGTGGATTAAATGATAAAAAAACCAAACGGATGTTTTGTGAAGAAATGATAAAAAGTTAAATTTGGGAAAGAATATTTAAAACTGTATTGACTTTTGAAATGTCGAAAAATGTGCTGAAATGTCTATACAATTTAATCCGTAAGTCAAAGACAAATCGGTTGATTTAATTACAATAAAGGATTATAATAGGGACTATGTTTAAGATAAAGGAGGAAAAATCATGGCTTATCAAATTACACAAGAAACTACAATTGGAGAGTTAATTGCTACTAGCCCACAAGTTGCACCTATCTTAATGGAAATTGGAATGCACTGTTTGGGATGTCCATCTGCTCAAGGAGAATCAATAGGAGAAGCAGCGATGGTACATGGAATAGATCCAGAATTATTAGTTGCAAAGATTAATGCAGCATTAGCAGCACTATAATAATGATATGATGTACTCATAAACAATAAAAGAGCAATCGCTTGACTGGCTAGGCCAGCTAAGCGATTGCTCTTTTATTGTTAAGATAAGAATATAGATTCTTAAATGGTATTTAATTGTTGCACGGCATCGGAAGAAATGATTACTTCGCAATGTTCTTCTAAATAAGCAATGGTTATTCCATTCGCTTTCTCTAAGGTACTGTATTCCGAAAGCATATTGCAAATGCGATTGAATTCTAAATTCGTATGCTCTGCTTGTGATAACGCAAGAACATAACATTCGCTTAAATTATCTTTATATAAAGTATTAATTCCTGTATATAGATTATCTAATAAATTAGAAGCGTAAATAACACTGTCGATTGTAGCAAATGAAAATAAGCGTACACGTAATGTGGTATCAGGTGTAGTAGCTGGTACGTCATCCAATTCTTTAATTGAATCCTTCATAGAATTAATTAAATCTAGGAAATCTTCAGCACCTTCCAATTTTTCTAATAGAGCATCTGCCTTTTGAAGAGCATCTTCTGTTGGGGCAAATTTAGAAAATCGAGTATCTAATTCTTCTGGATCTTCTACTTTTGTAATAATCAAAACGATGGAACCTGAAGAGGAAGGAATAGCTTCAATCATAAGAGGAATATCCTCAGCATCAAAATCAAATTCTGCAGCAGCCTGCTTCATCATATCTCGAAAAAGGGATTTTGCTTTCTCTGTACCATAGGCTAGTTCACTTAACTTTAATTCGCGTATTGCTAAATCAGCGCGTGTTAGAGTGCAACGAATCTGATTGTCATTGATTTTTTCAATCTTCATATCATCACTCCTTACTTGTGTAAAAATATAGTTACATACTATTAGTATAATCAAAAATTTAAAATATGTAAAGAATTTTGAAAAATACTTGAAAAACATTAAGATTTTAACTATAATGCAAATACAAGAAGGTTGTTCCCGTATTGAAGGGAGGTAGTGACATGGAAAGACGACTGGGAAGCAACTAATATCGGAAGTATAAAAATAGTAATTTCAACCAGCAGGTGAATCTTCTAGTATTCATCGCAGAAAAAATCAAGTAATATTCTGTTTAATCAAGGTTATTCAATCAACATGAATCCAAAAATCAAACAAAAACGTAGGTGCATAAAAACAAGGTTTCATTGATGCGTGTGGACATCAGTTTAGCACTTTTATGCTAGAAAAGAAAAAGGAAAGAGTTATACAGAGAAAATCTTCTTGTAGGTAATGCTATATAAGGAATATTAGAGTTATAAATATACTGTTTCACGACACCTTGTGGCTAGAGCCTTAAATTTCGGGAACTTATCGTATTTCATAGGGACGAGTATGATACATAAGAAAGAGTATGCGGAGCTATATAAAGAATTAGAAACATTAGAAGATAATGGAATCCACATTACATTGGATGGAATGCCAGTTAGTGCATTTCAAATAGTACAAGCACATATGATTAAAGAAACAGGAACGTATATGCGTGACTATGTTTTGAATACGGATGGACATTTAAAAGAAATAATATTTAATGATATTAGGTGAGACAACCCCTCATGTCTAGTGATACCTAATTTTAAGGAAAAAGAGTGAAATTTGTTGAAAAAGATAATGACGAAATTCATAAGTATGCTATAATAGGTTCGATAGGAGGTAAGGGATGGACGAAAATACACAGCGTGAGAAATTACCGCAACCGAAAGAGCAGAGAGAACCAGTAGAGAGAATAAGGGAACAATCAAGAATTCGCAGGAATGAGACCATAGAGGAACCAGTTAAAAAGAGACGAAGACCAAGTGAAGCAAGTACACCGGAAGGAACACAACCTATAAGAAGAACAAGACCAGTTGAAGGTGCAGAGGGCAGTCGCCCAGTACGAAAAGTACGACGACCAGCAGGAGCACCAGCAGGTAGCCGTCCAGCAGGAGCACCAGCAGGTAGCCGTCCAGTAGGAGCGCCAGCAGGCAGCCGTCCAGTAGGAGCAATAGCAGGTAGCCGACCAGTAGGAACACCAGCAGGTAGCCGTCCAGTAGGAACACCAGCAGGTAGCCGTCCAGTAGGAACACCAGCAGGTAGCCGACCAGTAGAACCTACTAGGAAAAAACGTGTGCCAGTTGCGACTGAGCCGCTAAAAGAAAGGCGAGCACACAGGGAACTTGAGGTGGAAAATGCTACAGAAGAGCCGATTAAAAAAACTGTGTTAACAACTGGAAGCCATGAAATGAAAAAACGTTCAGTAAGAAGTAAACGCAGAAGAAGAGGTTGTATCTATGGTGCAGTATTTCTAATGGTACTAGGAGTACTTGCAGCACTAGGTGGAGCTCTATATATGAAGAAATATGGCTTGTCAAGTGAAGAAATGAATGCGAGTAAATATTATGACACGTCTCGTACTGCAGACTTGGCAGTGATCCTAGATAACGAAATCATTGGTGTTGGAGGAATGGTAGATAACGATGTTTACTATCTTTCTTTTGACTTCGTACAAGATTATCTCAACGACAGATTTTATTGGGATTCTACAGAAAATACTTTGTTATACACGTTAGAAGACGGAACCGTCAGTGCGGTAGTTGGTGAAAGCCAATATAGCAAAGGTCAAGATACAACACAGACAGACTATCCGATAGTTAAAACAGAAGGCGAAGAAGTATATGTTGCTGCAGAATTTGTGCAACAATATACAAATATAGATTATTCAACATTTGCAGATCCAAATCGAATTGTGATTACGAGTGAATGGGTAACTATAGAGTATACAACAGCGAAAAAAGATACAGAAGTACGCTACCAAGCGGGGGTAAAGAGCCCAATCGTTTCGTATGTAACAAAAGGGGATAAATTAATATATCTCGAGCAAGATGTGGAGGACTGGACAAAAGTCTGCACGCTTGATGGGTACATAGGATATATTCAAACTAAGAATGTGGATGAGACAGAAACAGAAACCTTGTCCAGAGCATTTGAAGAACAGACATACACCAATATTTCTAAGGATGGAACTATCAATTTAGCTTTCCATCAAGTAACAACAGATACGGTAAATGACAGCATATTAAGTACGATTGCTGATACAAAAGGATTAACGACCATAGCACCAACTTGGTTTTTCATTAGCAATACGGAGGGAGATGTTACATCTCTTGCATCGGAAACATATGTGAATTATGCACATCAATTAGGACTCGAAGTCTGGGCAGTGCTGAATGATTTTGATGGAGGAATGAATTCCCAATCAGAGACGCTCGAAGTGCTAAGTTCGACTGCAAAGCGTGAGAAGATTATTAATACGATCATAGCAGAAGCAATACAGACGGGAATAGATGGAATTAATGTAGATATTGAAAATGTATCGACTGAAGCAGGCGATCACTATATTCAATTTATCCGTGAATTATCAGTTAAGTGTAGACAAAATGGATTAGTTCTTTCCGTAGATAACTATCCACCGAAGGCATACAATATGCATTATAATTATGAGGAACAAGGTATTGTAGCAGATTACCTTATTATCATGAGTTATGATGAGCATTATAGTGGATCGCTTGAGGCAGGGTCGGTGTCATCGATTACATATGTAGAAGAAGCAGTGACAGAAATGTTGACGATGGTTTCAGCAGATAAGATTATTAATGCGATTCCATTCTACACAAGGCTTTGGCTAGAAACTCCAAAGACTGAGGAGGAATTAGCTGCACAAGCGGGAACTGCCGAAGCAGAATATCCAAACAATGTAAGTAGTGAGACATACGGAATGGCAAATGCAGTCGCTGTAGTAGAGGAAGCAGGAGCAACTGCTACCTGGGATGAGACGACTCAGCAGAATTATGCAACATGGACAGTAGATGAGACGACATATCAGATTTGGTTAGAAGATGAAGCATCCATTGAAGCGAAGTTGCAGGTGATGCAAGAGTATAACTTGGCTGGAACAGCAGCTTGGAAGCTCGGATTTGAGACGAGTGAAATTTGGAACATTATCCAGAAATATGTGAATTAAATATTGAAGATATACATGAGAAGGCCTCCTTTTACATATGCATTAATAAGCATATATAAGGAGGCTTTTTTGTGAAAAATAAAAGTTTACATATTGTAGTGGTATTTGCACTCGTGGGAATCATTGCTTTATATGGAACACAAATGATGGAAGAAATTACGGCAATTGTAGCAGGGAGTATTACCACAGAGGTAGACGAGATAGCAGACGAAGAAATAAATGGGGTGGATATTATGATTGATCCAGGCCATGGAGGACCTGATCCTGGAAAAGTAGGAATTAATGGAGCGCTGGAGAAAGATTTGAATCTGGAAATAGGGAAAAAGCTTTATGAAGAGCTAGAAAAAATGGGATATACAGTGCTCATGACACGGGAGGACGATGAAGCTTTGAGTCCAGAAAGTGAATTCAGCAAAGTGGGAGACCTATCATCTCGCGTAGAAATGATAAATGAAGTGAAACCACAACTGGTAGTAAGCATTCATCAGAATAGTTATAGTAGCGAAGACGTAAAAGGGGCACAAGTCTTTTACTATACGGAATCGCTGGAAGCGAAAGAGGCTGCACAAAATATACAACAGGAATTATTGTTATTAGATACAGAAAATACGAGACAGATCAAGGAGAATGATACATACTACTTATTAAAAAGAACAGAAGTACCGACGATTATTGTAGAATGCGGTTTTTTATCTAATGCTATGGAAGCAGATAAATTAATAGATACAGAATATCAGCAGCAACTAGTAGAAGCGATTGCGGCAGGAATCACATCGTATTTAGGCGAGTGATTTATAAAAATGTAATAGAATTATAATACAAAAAAATTGTGCGAAAGAAATAGAATATGCTATAATTTGAAATATGAAAACGAAAATATGTAAATCAGATGAAGCAAAATTAAATACGCGAAAAGAAATTCTAGATAAAGCAGGTCAGATTCTAAAAAAAGGCGGGCTTGTAGCATTTCCTACAGAAACGGTTTATGGATTGGGTGCAGATGCATTGAATATAGATGCAGCTATGCGAACATATGAGGCAAAGGGGAGACCGTCAGATAATCCATTAATCATTCATATTGCAAATAGGGAATCACTGGGAAGAATCGTAGCGTCGATACCAGATAAAGCAGCGCTTGTAGCAGAGCATTTTTGGCCAGGGCCGTTGACGTTGATTTTTCAAAAATCAGAACTGGTCCCATATGGAACAACTGGTGGATTAGAAACAGTAGCGGTTAGAATGCCAGCACATGAATTAGCTAGAGATGTTATCGAAGCAGGAGGTGGATATATTTCTGCACCTAGTGCGAATTCATCAGGACGTCCTAGTCCTACATCGGCAGAACATGTTGCAGAAGATTTGAGCGGAAAAATAGATATGATTATAGATGGTGGAAGTGTGGAAATCGGAGTGGAATCTACGATACTCGATATGACGGTAGAGCCTCCGATGATATTACGACCAGGTGCGATTACAAAGGACATGCTAGAGCAAGTTATCGGTATGATTCAAGTGGATCAAGCCATTTTAGATGCAGACTCTAGTGAAGCGCCGAAAGCACCGGGCATGAAATATCGTCATTACGCACCGAAGGCGAATCTTGCCATTGTGGAAGGCGAAATCTTAGATTGTGTGGAGGCTATTAATATACTGACGAAAGAGCAGATTGCGGAAGGCTATAAAGTCGGTATTATAGGAACAGAGGAGACATTGAAATCGTATCCCTCAGGTGTGGTTAAATCGATAGGAACGCGAGAAGAAGAAGGCAGTATTGCTCACAATCTATATAAGATACTACGAGAATTTGATGAAGAGGATGTAGATTATATATATAGTGAAGCATTTTTCGGAGCAGGTATAGGGGATGCGATTATGAATCGACTTCTAAAGGCAGCAGGACAAAAATTAATCCAGGCATTGGATATTATAAAATAGTGAAAAGAGGATAAAAAATGATAGGAATAGCATGTGATCACGGCGGATATGAATTGAAATTAGAGGTTATTGCATATTTAGAAAAAGCAGGATTTGAGTATAAGGATTTTGGGTGCAATGGAGAGCCAGTTGATTATCCAATTTATGCAAGGAAAGTGGGAAAAGCGATACAAGATGGCGAGTGTGAAAAAGGGATTCTTATTTGTGGAACAGGCGTTGGAATTTCTATTGCGGCAAACAAGATGGAAGGTATTCGCTGCGCATTGTGCTCGGATTGTTTTTCGGCACAAGCAACGAGAGAGCATAATGATGCAAATGCAATAGCATTAGGTGGACGTGTAGTTGGTTCGAACTTAGCTGTGAAAATAGTAGAAACATTTTTAACAACACCTTTTTCGAATGACGAAAGACACATTAGAAGAATTGATATGATAGAAGCATAAGAAATATATATACAGAAACGAAAGGAGAAACAAATGGCTGATAAAAGAAATGATTATATTGCTTGGGATGAATACTTTATGGGTGTTGCCTTATTATCTGGAAAGCGTTCAAAAGACCCAAGTACTCAAGTTGGGTGCTGTATAGTAAGCGAGGACAATAAAATTTTATCTATGGGGTATAATGGATTCCCTAGAGGCTGTTCAGATGATGTGTTTCCTTGGACACGTGATGGCGAAGATCCACTAGAGACAAAATATGTGTATTCGACACATAGTGAACTGAATGCGATATTAAATTATGGCGGCGGTAGTTTGAAAGGAACGAAATTATATGTTTCGTTATTTCCTTGTAATGAATGTGCGAAGGCCATTATCCAGAGTGGAATAGCAGAAGTGATTTATGCATGTGATAAGTATGCAGATACTCCATCGGTGATTGCATCGAAGAGAATGATGATGGCAGCGGGAGTTGTATTCAGAAAATATGAGAATACAGGACGTGTTATCACATTGGAATTATAGGAATTTAAGTGAAAATTTAATGAGAATATTATGTGGAAAGGGTGTGCAGCAACACCCTTTTTTTATATGGAAGATAAAAGACGAATTTGACGAAGTAAGAAATGGTATCGTTTCCAAGCAGCATTGCTTTCGAAGATATAACTATCGATTAAATCATGATCGATTACATTTTCAAAATTATTTTCCACTGTTTCGATACGGATACGAGTGTGTGCAAGCTCTTCTTTCATTACAGAGACAGCACCGCTTATTTCTTTGTTACGTTTATTTTTCTTCATGTGAATACCTTCCTTTATTTGTAATTAATACTAGTATGAACAAAATTTAGAATATAATTCATGAATTTGTATATATATGTATAATAAAATAATCGGAGGTACCTTATGAAAGAAACGAGATGGTCAACTTACATATTTAATTTTATTTTAAGGGCTGTTTTAGGTGTTGCAGTTGTCTATTTTGCAAATACATATCTGGAGTCTACAGGAAGTCTTGTAAGAGTAGGATTGAATGCCGTGACACTTTTGACATCTGGAACCCTTGGATTACCAGGGGTTGCAGCACTTTACGGAATAACATTTTATCAAAGTTTGTAAGAAATAAACAAAAATAATGTTTTTGATTTTTTCCTATAGACAATGCAGAAAAAAGAATCTATAATACACAATACGCAGAGACAATTCTATGTACCTGCATACCTACATCTGGTGGGTAATCATTTTCGTGTATAGCACGAATCACAGATTGCATATTCGCAATCACATATCAAGCATAAGAATTAAAAAATACGAAGGAGGCGTTATAGGTGAAGTGTAATGTTTTGGCGATTTGTGATGAGCAAGTGGCCTATACAGATTTTCTTACGAAGCAGTTACTGCGGATGGAAGAGAATGTCTTTCATGTCTGTAGATTTACGACGATGGAACAATTACAGGCGTATGCAAGTGACCACGAGATTACATGTTTGTTGGTCTCAGAATTGTACGAGGAAGTTATTCAAGAAGTAGAAGCAAGGCAGTATTTTAGTTTTACAATTCAAAAAATCAAGGCAAGGCTTCGCCCTAGTGAAGGGGGAAGTAGGCAAGTGAAGTACATATATCGATACCAGTCGGTAGAGTCGATATATCAGCAGATTGTAGAAGCAATCACGTTGGAAACCAATGAAAAAGAGAATGATAAAATTGGAGAAAAGGAAGTGCAGGCACGTCTAATCGGAGTGTACAATCCAGTACATCGAAATGGGCAAACTACTTTCGCAAGAGCACTTGCGAATATACAAGGGAGAAGAGGAAGGCGAGTCCTTTATCTCAATATGGAAGAGTATGCAGGGATTCAAGATAGTGAACGAGATGAAAGAGGCGATTTAGGCGAAGTACTATACTATTTGAAGCAGGATATTAAGAGTATTAACTTCCGACTGGCATCTTTTACGAAACGTGTGGAATCCTATGATGTGGTTCTTCCTATGGAGATGAGCCAAGAATTACGGAAGATTAGTTATGAGGAATGGGCAACATTTTTAGAGCAGATATTAGAGAGAAGTGGGTATGAAATTATTATTCTGGATTTAGATAGTTGTATCCTAGGGATTTTAGAGATTCTAGAATTATGCACACAGATTTATATGCCTCTGCGCAATGGAAATGGTGGGGATGAGAAACGTAAACAATTCCTAAACAATCTGGAGAAATTACAAAAATATGATTTGCACAATAAAATCCTATATATGGAAGTCGAAGAGTTGCACGGAGAAACGATACTAGAGCGTCAACATATATTAGAGGAAAAAATAGAAGAGCGATTGCAGCTATAGGAGAAATAAAGTGACGAGAAGAAATCAATTGCATCAAATGATTTTGGAGCATATGGATTTTACAGAATCTATTACTGATGCAGAATTGCAAGAAATCATTTATGAAACATTACGGGCCTACGGAAAGAAAGAGTATTTATCAATTGAAGAAAGAATACAATTAAGTAAAGAATTATTCAATACATTTCGAAGGTTAGATTACATCCAAGAATTATTAGAAGACGATACAATCACAGAAATTATGGTGAATGGAATCCACAATATCTTCGTGGAACGAGAAGGGAGGATTGAAAAGCTAGAGCAGAAATTCTTTTCTCAAAGTAAATTAGAAGACGTGATTCAACAGATTGTAGCGGGAACGAATCGAATGGTCAACGAATCTTCTCCGATAGCAGATGCTAGATTAGAGGATGGTTCACGTGTACATATCGTATTGCCTCCTATTGCGATTGATGGTCCTATTGTTACGATACGTAAATTTCCAGAAGATAGTATACATATGGAGCATCTTGTAAAATGGGGAAGCATTACAGAAGAAGTTGTGGGGCTACTTAAGAAATTAGTATTATCGAAGTATAACATTTTCATTAGTGGTGGAACAGGTTCAGGAAAAACTACATTTTTGAATGCACTTTCTGAATTTATACCGAAAAGTGAGCGTATTATCACGATAGAGGATAATGCAGAATTGCAACTGAAAGAAATACCGAATTTAGTGCGATTAGAAACTAGAAATCCTAATGTAGAGGGAGAAGGGGCTATTTCAATTCGGGATTTGATACGTGCATCACTTCGTATGCGGCCCAATAGAATTATAGTAGGCGAGGTACGAGGCGAGGAAGTTGTGGACATGCTGATGGCGATGAATACGGGACATGATGGTTCACTTTGTACAGCTCATGCCAATACGCCTATTGATATGCTCAGCCGTCTTCAGACCATGGTATTAATGGGATTGCCAGGAACTCCGATTGTGGCGATTCGAGAGCAGATAGCATCTGCGATAGATATCATGATTCACGTAGGGCGATTAAGAGACGGAAGCAGAAAAGTACTAGAAATTTCAGAGGTGGTTGGTTGTCATAATAGCGAAATACAATTGATGACATTATATCGATTCAAAGAAACAGGAGTATTACATGAGAAGATTGAAGGAACATTGGAATACATGAATCCGTTGGTTCATGAAGAAAAACTCGTGGCAGCAGGATATCAGTAAGTCAGAGTATGTGCATGCATTCCTTAGAAGTGCAGCCATTCTACAGGTCATTACCTATCTATTTTATCATTCTATTGCAGGAAGTATATGCTTTCTACCGATACTGATTTTTTATATGAAGTATTGGGAAAATCAGCAAGAATCCAAATTAAAATCTAGATTTGAAGTGGAATTTAAAGATTATTTACAAGCACTAGCAGCAGCTCTTCGTACAGGATATGCGGTAGAGAATGCGATGCGAGAGGCAAGGAAAGATATCGGTCAACAGTATAAGGTATCCACAAGAATTATGCGAGATACTACAATAATGGAGCGACTCTTAGAGATGAATATGCCCGTGGAATATGCATGGAAAGAATGGGCAGATAGAGTGCAAGTAGATGCAGTAGAGCAATTTACCTTGGTATTCATTGTTGCAAAAAGGTCAGGTGGAGATAGTGTCGCAATTATAAGAAAATCTATCGATAGTATCTGCGAGAAATTGGAAATGGAAGCAGAGATTAAAGTCATATTGGCATCGAAGAAATTTGAATTTCAAATTATGAGTGTAATACCCCTAGGGATTTTGATATATATGAAATTAAGCTTCCCTGATTTTATGGCGATATTGTATGAAAGCCTAGCAGGAACAATTCTTATGACACTATGTCTGATTGCTTATGGAGCAGCAGTTGTTTGGGGAAATAAAATTGTACAAATTGAGGTATAAAACATGAGAAGATTAAAGGAGTGGATAGAAAGATGGATCAAAAAGAAGAATCTAACAGCATCAGAGAAACGACTGATAGGAGTGATAGGAGTTCTAAGCATACTCTTGTTATTGGTGGTGCAAATAGTCGACAATATGCCATTAGAAGGGTATCTGCTGCGGAATACGTACGGAGCAGGAGACAGGCAAGAGCAGGTACTTGTTGAATGGAATGAAGGGGAACAACTAGATATCGAGATTATTGTCAGTGAGCAAGCATATACGACAGAAGAGATACGCGAGATATTTGAAACTGGTACCCAGTGGCTAGATGCCATTGTCTTGGGGGAGAATGAAACATTTGATAAAGTCGTTTACGATTTGAATTTGGTCGATGAAATTGAAGGGACGGCAGTTGAAGTTTCTTGGCATTGGACACCTTACGAAGCGATAGGAAGTGATGGTGCAATACAGCAAAACTATGTAGCAGAAGATGGAACACTAGTGCAGTTAAGTGCTACCTTGAGTTATGGAGATGAGGAAGTCGAATATACACAGACGATTCATGTTTTTCCAAAAGAATTAGAAGGAAAAGAGGCCGTAATTGCACAAATAATAGACCTAATCGAACAAGAAAATCAAGAATCCTTAGAGTATGAGATGTTGGAATTACCGCAAGCGTCAGATATAGGAACCTTGACATGGTATCCGAAAAAGTCGTATCGAGGATTTGTGATTTTTGGAATGGGGATGGTTTTGATTCTCTTGGTATTTTTGAGAAAAGAACAAGAACAGAAAGAATCTCTAGCGAAAAGGTGTGAGGAAATGCAACGAGATTATGCGCAGATTGTTAGTACATTTACATTGTACATAGGAGCTGGGATGACAGTTAAGAATGCTTGGAAGAGGATAGTGGAAGGGTATATTAGTGAAGTGGCAAATCGAGAAACACATCATGCGTATGAAGAGATGAAGCGTGCATATTACGAAATGGCCAATGGAATTTTAGAAAGAGATTGTTATGAACAATTTGGGAAACGCTGTAATCTTAGGTGTTATCAAAGATTTGCACTATTATTGAGCCAAAACGTAAGGAAAGGGACGAAAGGATTGTCGCTTGTATTGGAGCAAGAAGTAAGAGAAGCGCTCGAGGAAAAGAAGAATCGAATCAAACAAGATGCGGAACGTGCCGGTACGAAATTATTGATGCCGATGTTTTTGATGTTATCAGTGGTGTTAGTAATCATAGTGGTACCAGCATTTTTATCAATACAGATATAAAAATCAGCATATAAACAGATAGATGAGAAAGCGAAAAACAAAATACAAAATATAAAATAGGAAGAGGAGTAATATATGAAAAATTTAATACAAAAAATCGAAAGTAACATTCGCGTCATGACATTTAGAATGAAACAGTCATTACAAGATACACAAGGAATTGGAGTAGTAGAAATTATATTGATTTTGGTGGTACTTATTGGGCTCGTTATTATATTTAAATCCCAATTAACTGCATTGGTAGATTCTATTTTTGAGACAATTACGAGTGAAAGTTCAGAAATCTAATGAGAGGCGCTAGAAAAAGAAAGCGAATAAAAGCGGAAGTCACGGTGTTTTTGAGTATGCTATTTGTCGTGATTTTGTTGTTTGTAAGTGCACTGATTCAAAGTAGTAGTATTCAACAATCAAAGACGTATAGTAGAGCAGAATCAGAGCTTGCAATACAATCAATGTTTGCAGAGTACCATAAAGTATTGTTGGAAGAATTTGATATATTTGCGATAGAAGGTACTTATGAGACAGGGGTATACAGTTCGGAAAATCTGGTAGAACGATTTGGTGTTTATGCAACGAATCAAGAATTAGAAATTTCACAAATGCAACTACTAACAGACAGTGGAGCAATTAGTTTTAAGCAACAGATGATAGCCTATGTGGAAGGAAAATACGGACTAGACAGCTTTACGGAGTTATTCGGAGAGGTCTCTACTTGGGAAGAGCAAAGAACATATGGAGATGAAATTACAATAGAGTCAGAGGAACAAGTAGCACAATTAGTGCAAGAAGTAGGAGAATCAGAGGGGACGCTAGATACTGCAGATAATCCACTTGAGAATCTGAGTGCAGTAAAAAGTATGGGAATACTGCAATTAGTTGTCCCAGATGGAATGCAAGTATCTAGCAATACTGCGCAGGTATCTACATTGCCTTCGAATAGGACATTGATGCAGGGAATCAATAGTTACCAACAGTCAGAGAGTGGGATAACAGATACGCTGTTAATTAGTGAATATCTGTTAGATCATTATAAGAATATGGTGGACGCTAAGACTGCAAGTGTGACGGAGGGTACACAAGAGACGCAAGTTGGCGGTCTTCAATATGAAATTGAATACATCTTAGAAGGTGGGAGTTCAGATAAGGAGAACTTAGAAGGTGTGGTAAATAAATTACTTGTTATGCGAACAGCAGTGAATTATTCGTGTCTCCAGTTAAGTGTAGCAAAAAAGGCTGAAGTGAGCGCGTTAGCACTCAGCATTGCAACGGCCTCGGGTCTACCATTGATTCAACCGGTACTAGAACAGACGCTACTACTTGGATGGGCTTATGGTGAGAGTATTATTGATATACGTAGCTTGCTTTCGGGAAATCGGGTAGAATTCGTTAAGACAGATGCAAATTGGCAATTAGACTTAGAGGGATTGATGACTTTAGGGCAAGCACAGGATTTGAATGTAGGTCAAGATGTAGAAGCAGGCTTGAATTATGAGAACTATCTAAAGATATTATTATGCCTAGAAAGCCAGGATTCATTAGTAGTTCGTGGACTTGATATGATAGAGCAGCGGATGAACTTGACGTATGGCTACACTTATTTTCAAGTGGATTACTGCATAACCCAGTTACAGTTCATGATTACAGATATCGTATCAAATGATTATGTTTATGCATATCCTGTAGCATTTACATATCACTAAAAAGGAGGTGCATAGAGGTGCTCTTTTCTAAAAAAAACCCAATCAAAAAACAAACAAATATAAGGCGAAAGGAGCAAGACTCTTTCTTGGCAAGTCATGTGTCAATTACATCCATTATCACATCTAAAAACGAACATAGAGTTTCACCCAAACTCTATTCGGAAAGAGCATCTCTATGCACCCCCAAAAATGAATTTCAATTAATTACGAGAAGTAGCCGTAAAAAATTAGTGGCTAGTATGACGATAGAAGCAGCAGTTGCAGTCCCATTCTTTTTCTTTGCACTCCTAGCACTTCTTTATTTGATAGAAATTATGTCTATTCAAATGAATGTGAGGATGGGGATGCATTATGCCGCAGAAGTTCTTGCAGAAGATCTTGATTCTACGATATATGTGTCTACAAATACAGTAGAGCAGGCGATTCTAGAAGGAATCGGAGCAGAAAAGCTAGATTCTAGCATAGTGATAGATGGGAGTAATGGTATAGATTCTTCGAAGTCTTACGTGTCTATTCAAGATGGAATAATAGAATTAATCGTAACGTATAGCGTGCAATTACCTATCCCCCAATTCGGTGATTTTGGTCTTTCTTTTGAGGAGCAATTGCGAGTGAAAGGATGGACCGGATATTCGCAAGGCATACAAAGTGAAAATGAAGAAATCGTATATATTACAGATACTGCATCTGTATATCATACGGATTATAATTGTACACACCTCCAATTGTCGATTAGTTCAACTTCTAGTGATGCGGTAGCAGAACTCAGAAATGTGTATGGAGGAACTTATTCGGCGTGTTCCATTTGTATGGAGAATACGAATTCCACCTTGAATAACAACACCGTATACATCTCAGAAACAGGAACGCATTATCACAGTACACTTAATTGTAGTGGATTAACAAGGACGATTTATGCAGTGCCATTATCAGAAGTAATAGGGAAAGGTGCGTGTTCTAGATGTTCGCAATAAAACAAGTTGTTATAGTTCTATGGCTCATGCGATTGGCATATGAAGATTGGAGATATCGAAGTATAGCTGTTATAGACATATGGATAGGCGGGATATGGATAGTGGGATTGTCTTGGTTTGAGTTGGAGAAGCACGTCATTGGTATTGCTTTAGGATTGGTTTTTCTCGTGATTAGTAAAATTACCAAAGAGCAAATAGGATATGGAGATAGTGTGGTCTTGATTCTTTTAGGAGTTTCATTAGAACTATCTGAAGTAATAGAAGTAATGACATGGGCTTTTTCTTTATGTTTTCTTTATGGGATATTATATAGGGTTTTGTTGAAAAAAGATTCTATTCCTTTTATTCCATTTCTTGCAATCGGGTATATAGGGGGGAGTATATGGTGATAAAAAAGTGAAAAACAAAGAGCACTGGGAACAAAAAAAGAAACGACTAAAAGCAAGTGCAACAATAGAGATGGCATATATCGTACCGCTGATCTTTCTTGTATTTTTGGTGGTTACACATTTAGGATTTTTCTTTCATGATAAAAACACACTTCAGTCTATCGTATATGAAGCAGTTATGATAGGGCAAAGTCAATATCGTAACGAAGGTGCCATAGATAGTGAGGTGCTTCAAGAATTTTTAGAAAATCAGAGTGAGCAGAAGTTATTATATTTTCAGCAACTCAATATTGAAATCAAAAGTGAGAATGAGGAGGTCGCAGTAGAAGTGGAAACGGAACGAAATGGTATGAATATTCAAATAACAAAGGCATTTGCATTGACAGAACCAGAGAACGTAATACGAAAAGCAGCATTGGTAGAAAGTGTGGTAGAAGGAGTGATAAGTGGTGGAGAATAAGATAAGTAAAGAAGGTAGAAATATTAATGGGAAAATACGAAATGAACTTAATTATAAAGAATTGAGTATTTTTTCTGAGCAAGCGTATAGTGAAGATTATCAATTGGCGATGTTAAAAGAGAATATATTAGATGGAATACTAAAAGTCACAGGATGTGGGACGAATAATGGAAGCCAATATTTGTATGATATTAGTGGGATGATTTCTATGAAAAAGTTATATGAACGATTAACATGGGATGAAAACGCAATAAAAACATTTCTAAAGAAACTAACAAAGGTGATTGGGTTGGTGAAGAATCATATGCTAGATATAAATTGCATCGTATTGGAGCCAGAATATATTTTTTATAAAGATGAGGAGTATTATTTTTGTTATTATCCGAATTTAGAAAAACCCTTGGTAGAATCTTTTCATGGATGGACTGAATACTTAGTGAAGGTAGTAGATTACAGTAATTATGATAGTGTAATCTGGGCGTGTGGGTTGCATAAGGAAAGTATGGAAGAACAGTATAATTTAGAAGAACTATTAGAAGGAAAGCTTACGGTAACAGCAAGTGATATGCGAGAAAAGGAACCAGAGCTAAGAGATAGGGTTGCAGAGGAAACTTCGCCTTATCCTAATAGACAAGAGTTCTATGAACGTGAAAGATTACAGCGTGAAGGGGCATTGTGGAAGGGGGATGAACGAAAAGACAAACAGAACACCATGAATAACAATGATCAAAGATTAAAAGAACAAACAAATAAAACAAGAGCAGGATTTAAAAATATACCGATGAAACGTCTATGGGATCGAAAGAAGAAAGAAAAATGGGGAGAATGGGGTGACTTGCTAAGCCAGGAAGAATCTTCTATAATGGGAAAAGAAAGATAGAGTGATTGGAACTGGAGAAGCATATGGAATTTCAAATAAAGAAGAGTAAAGTTACATTAATATTGGTAGGAATCAATGTAGTTGTATTTTTAGGATTGACTATGATAGGGATGACAGAAAATGCGGCATTTATGCTAGGGAAAGGTGCGTTATACACACCTTACGTAGTAGAAAATCAAGAATATTATCGCATGTTTACAAGTATATTTCTGCATTTCGGAATCGAGCATCTGGGTAACAATATGTTACTGCTAGTATTGATGGGAGGTCAACTAGAGCAAGAGTTAGGAACGGTGAAATATATCGTGTTATATTTTGCGGCAGGACTTGCAGGAAGTGTTTTGACTATCTTGGAAGATTTACATACTGCTAATTACGCTGTGTCAGCAGGCGCGTCAGGAGCTATATTCGGTACGATAGGGGGCATGCTTTGGGTAGTGATTCGCAACCGTGGTCGTGTAGGAACACTTACGAGCCAAGGAATAGTATTTATGATTGGATTGAGTCTTTATTACGGGTTTACCAGTACAGGCATAGGAAATGCAGCCCATATAGGTGGGCTGATTATGGGATTTTTACTCACAATTTTGTTGTATCGGAAGCGAAATGACAAAAGTAGTTCCCTTGCCTAGTTCGGACATAACAGAGATAGAACCACCGTGTGCTTCGATTATATTTTTCGATATAGCAAGACCTAACCCAGTACCACCCTGTTTGTAGGTTTTAAACATTTCAAAGATAGAAGTGAGATATTCTGTTGGGATTCCGCAGCCACTATCAGTGGTAGTGATGATGAGGTGTGGAGTAGGGGTAGTATAATCAAAATCGACTGAGAAGGAAATAGTTCCAGCTAAGCCCACTGCATCAGAAGCATTGCGAAGAAGATTTAGAAATACTTCACGCAGTTTATTTGTATCGCCATATATAGGCGGTAAATCAGATGGAATATCGGAAATTAATTCGATGTCGCTCTCTTCTACAGAGATGGCGTAAGATAAAATGACCTTACGGAAAAAGGTGGTAGAATCAAAAGAAGTACAATTAAGTACATTGCTATTATTGAAGGAAGAAAGTTCCTCTAGAAGTTGTTTCATAAATTCAACATCTTCGATGGTAGCATCCCAGAACTTGAAGTTTTTTGTTTCTGGATATTTATCAGAAATCATCTGCAAACTACTATAAACTAAGGATAAAGGGTTTCTGATTTCATGGCTAATCGTAGAGATGATTTGCTTATGATTGTCTAGAAGTGTATCAATAAGTTCGCTTGCTTGAGGATCACGTTCTCGCAATGCGACTAATAAATCGGGATCAATATTACGTAACATAGCATATACCTACCTTTCTTTCGGTAGTGTAGCACTGTCTGTTAGAAAATTCAATCCTAAGATATTTGAAAGAGTTTGAACAAATAGTCAACATGAGATGCTGTGAACTAAAGTATGCAATAATATTTATATAAATAAGATGGAGAATGAAAGGAGCAAAAAAATGAAGGATCAAAATTGTATTTTCTGTAAAATCGCAAATGGAGAGATTCCAGCGGCTACTATTTATGAGGATGAGGATTTTCGAGCAATTCTCGATTTGGGACCAGCGACAAGAGGCCATGCACTGATTTTACCCAAAGAGCATTATACAAATCTCTATGAGTTAGATGATGAGGTGGCGTCTAAAATAATGGTGGTTGCGAAGAAATTAGTGAAGAAAATGACAGAAACTTTAGGTTGCGAGGGATTCAATTTGTTGCAAAATAATGGAGAAATTGCTGGTCAAACCGTGTTTCACTACCATTTACACCTAATTCCACGCTATTTAGACGATAATTTTAATATTAGCTGGAAATCAGGGGAATTGACAGAAGAAGAAAAAGCAGATATCATAGCAAGAGTTACAGGCTAGAGCCCATATCTAGCAGGTAATAGAGAGAAACGAAAGAGGAAAAAAGAGTGAGTGGGTCAGAAAACGAAAAAATGGACTTTGACAGCTTGTATGAAGAACACAAGACAATGGTTTACAGATTGAGTTTGAGGTATTCTAGTAATGACTATGAGCTTGCTGAAGATGCAACACAGTTTACTTTCATGCAATTGTACAGAACAATGGAGAGAGGAACTGAAATCAACAATATCAAATCTCTTTTACACACGATCGTTAAGAATTATACCCTGAATTATGTAGCGAAAACCAAAAGGGAAGTACTAAACAATACGACAGAGGATGAAGAGCTTACAATAGTGTTAGCCAAAGATTCCGTGTCTGTGCAAGAACAAAGTACTGAAGAAACATACCTAGAAGCGGTGGACGAGCGTTATAACGAATGGATGGTTCAAGGTATCTTAGACGAGATGAAAGAACGAAATGAGAGATGGTATGCGATTGCAATTGAAGTATTCTATAAGCAAAGAGGTCAACTAGAAGTAGCAGAAGAATTAGGGATTAACTCCACCACAATGTATGCAACGATACGGCGTATGCGAAAATGGTCGAAAGAACACAAGATAAGATTTGAAGAATACGCTAAAGACAAGACAGATAAGGTGCCCGGAGGGCACCTTTTTTAAAACTTGTGTTGAGTTTGCACACCTTTTGCTAAGAAAGGTATGTAATGAGCGATATGATTGTCGCTATCGAATCCTTAAGGGAAGAATTTTCCATAGCACTTACATAAGAGTCACGTTCAGTGTATAATGTCTGAATGGCAGAGAGTAAAGCTTCATCAGTAATAGCTTCCTCTTCCATCACGATGCTGAAACCTTGCTTCTCAAAAGAGTAAGCATTCAGTATTTGATCGCCACGACTTGCATTGGCACTAAGCGGAATAAGAAGATTAGGCTTGCGAAGAGCAACTAATTCACAAATAGCATTAGCTCCGGCACGGGAAATAACGATATCGGATAAAGCGAATAGATCTTTTAATTCGTCTTTGATATATTCGAATTGGATATATCCTTCTACATGAAGAAGAGATTCATCTAATTTTCCTTTGCCACATAAGTGCACTACTTGGAAATGTTTTAACAATTGAGGCAGTATCGAACGCACCGCATTATTAACAGCAACAGCACCAAGACTTCCGCCAACAATTAAGATGACTGGTTTATCAGAAGTGAAGTTACAAAAATCTTTTGCAAAAGTCTTATCGCCAGTTAGTAGCTCTTGGCGAATCGGACAGCCAGTTAGGACAGCCTTTTCAGAAGGTAGATGTTCTAGTGTCTCAGGGAAATTACAACATACCTTAGAGGCCGAAGGAATGGATAGCTTGTTTGCAAGACCAGGAGTCATATCTGATTCATGAATGATGGTAGGAACTTTACATCTTTTACCAGCCATTACTACAGGAACAGATACAAATCCCCCTTTTGAAAAGATAATATCAGGTTTTAGTGTTTTCACTAAATATTTAGCTTGAGAAAATCCTTTCAAAACTCGAAATGGATCTGTGAAGTTCTGCACACTGAAGTAGCGACGGAGCTTACCGGAAGAGATTCCGTGGTAAGGGATTCCCAGTTCAGTGATGAGATCTTTCTCGATACCATTGTAAGAACCAATGTATTGAATGTCATAGCCGAGCTCTTGTAAGCGCGGCAACAAAGCGATGTTAGGAGTAACATGTCCGGCGGTTCCACCGCCAGTTAAAAGTATGCGTTTCATAGTAATTCCTCCGAATAGTTTATTCTAAGAATTATATTAAACGCATTCCAACAAATGTCAAGAAAAACACGATGTAATAATGAGGAATAAAATGAAGAAATTAAATGAAAATGAGTCGAATGCAATCCCTCTAAATGCTGAAGAATTAGAGCTAGAGCAGATATTGAAAGAGATAGAGAATGATGAAGAACTTCGAAATGTCACTGTGCCAGAATCAGTGACAAAGAAGCTCTATGCACAAATTGCTGCATACGAGGCAGCAGTGGTAGATATCGAGCCAGCAGAAGAGCTATCATTAGAAGAGAGATTTCCGAATATGACAGCGGAAGAACGGGCAATCTTCCAAGAAGCATTAGAAGCAAAAAAGCTAGAAGCTACAAAAGATGAAGTAGAAGAAGCGCAGACAGAAGAAACAGATAACGTAATCCGAGTACGCAAACGCAAGAAGAAAACCAAGAAGGCACTTCTTCTCGTGGCTGCAATCTTTATCCTATCTATGGCTATGGGCACCGTAGGTTTTGGAGAAAGATTCAAGTGGTTGCAGGTAAATGAAAAGGAGATGGGAAGTGATGGAGCAGTAACGATAGATAGTGAAGATGATATGATACTAACACAGATAGCAGATGAAAAAGCGGCATATGATTATGCGAAAGAAGTATTGGGTATGGATGTAGTACCTATAGTGGATTATTGTGGCATGTTAGAATTTCAAGGAATTGATGGTTATGAAGGTTCTAAGATTGTCGAAATTTTATATACTTACGGAGACTACACAGTACTGTATAGGATGCTTCAGAATGGATACAAAACATCGCATTATGAGGTGATGACGGGGGAACTGGTTGATGAATATGATATCGAAAAACATGAAGTATGTATTACAGTACAAAAATATTTGGAAGAAAATGGAAAATATATATTTAGTGCAACATTTACCTACAACAATATATTTTATACGCTTCAAGGAATGGTGAATGAGGAGGATTTTTTAGTGTTACTAGATGAATTATTTTTTTCGGAGTAGTATGGAAATGGAATTAAGGATGTTTATATTTACATACAAAATACAAAGGAGAAGAATGATGAAAAAAATAATTTCTACACTTATCATGATGACGATGATGCTTACTTTATTTGTAGTTACACCGACACAGGTTGAAGCATCAGAAGTAGAGAGCACGGAGGATGTGTTGGTAGATGGTTCGTATCTTACTACAGATACAGAAAGCACAGTGGTAGTATATCCAAGAACTAGGGGGGTATATTTGCTGTCAGGATCAGGGACGATTACACAACAAAGCACAAAGGTAGTGGGTGTGGCAGGAACGACGACAGCGACGATGACAGTTAGTTCGGTTAAAGTGTCTGCGACATTGCAGCGCTATGTAAGCGGAAGTTGGGTTTCGGTAGAGACATGGGAAAATACTGCATATAGTACTAATTATGTTAGTCTCTTTACACAAGTTTCGGTAACTGGAGGATACTACTACCGAGTATTATCAAATCACTGGGCATACACAGAATGGACTCAAGGTGTAACTAATGGTATTTGGATTGCATCTTAACCCAATCCCTACAATCTAACCAAAATCTCTCCATTGGAAGAATTGTGCTGGTCATGTCAACCGTCTTTTTAAAAGAAACTGATAACAAATAAAAAATAAAATTATATGGTATCTACATTGACAGCACCACAACTGACAATGCATGACCAACACAATTCTTCCAATGAGGGTGGATTAGAAAAGAGATCGTT